>JANXNO010000049.1 GCA_025354075.1 Burkholderiales bacterium
GCCCAAGATGCCAACTTGTGCCGACTTCGATCAAATGGAGAAGTGGGAGCCGATAGTCCGGTTTTACGTTTGCCTTTCAGAGGTATTGAGCGACCTGCAACTGGCTGTCGTGCCGAAGGTTTCGGATACCTTCGCATTGCAGCAATGCGTCCACACACCGAGTTCTGCGGGTTCATTGGATGGATCGTATTTGTCAAAGCCGATTGTGACGATAACCCGCCCCCATCAGGGCGTCTTTGGCAAGCAGTTGAGACTTATGCAGGCATGGGCGGAGCTGCGTGAAGACCGCGCCACTGAGGTCATTTCTGAGATGCCACCGCAAGTACCTTTTTGGAGTGCGACGTGTAATCTGCAACCGTCGCGGCACCGGCACACTTTCGAGTTCATCAACCTTGCCTTGGCCCTTGCCGCCATTTCGGCATTTCGCTTCAAACAAGTATTTGCCTGCCCGCGACCGGCGGCGTACTGGGCGGGATTGCAACCCATGCTGCCAACCCCAGAACACAGTGCGTTACCAAGCGGGCATGCAACTGAAGCGTTCATGGCCGCACGCGTGCTCTCGGCTCTAAACGGAAATCGAGAGGGGAAGTTGTTTGAGGCTTTGATGACGCAAGCATCACGCGTCGCGATCAATCGAACTGTTGCTGGACTTCACTTTCCGGTTGATAGTCTTGCGGGTCAAAAGCTCGGTAACTCGTTAGCGGAGTTTCTGCTCACGCAAGCTGGCGCGTACTCTACTTGGGACGAGCGAAAATTTTTCGTCAAGCCAAATACTAATCCAGACTATTTGCAAAGGCGGCCAAAAAAGTCGTACGAAGCGTCGACAAAACATTTGCAGTCGACAGCAGCCGACCAATTGAAAGTTTGTACACCACCCGCAGCATCCGCGATTCAGTGGCTCTGGTGTAAGGCGTTAGGCGAATGGCAAGACTATGAAAAATAAGTCGAAGCCGCCCATGCCTGTTCGGAGATACGATCCATACAGTCTCTGGGCTGTCGATACGGGATTCCGTTATGCGAAACAGGACGAGTATGCACGGATACTTTTGCAGACCAAAGGTTCGATTGACGAAAGCCGACGCTGGTTGAATTCTGCGTCTAATTGGTTGAAGGTGCCTTCAGAATACTTGCGTGGGCGAGGCGCACCCGTTGATCCAGCGAAATGCCACTTTTGCACGGCATTCATTCACCGAAAGGCGTTGAAGGATGTTCAGCAACGGGCGACTCCTGGTTGGTTGTCGCGTAAAGCCTTGCGTGCGTTTTGGGAGCACGTCGAACGATTTGAAATTGCGATTGATGTAGCGGTGCCAGCGCAGCGTGACTCGCTGCCACCGCCCAAGCTTGCGCTTCCCTTGGGTTTTGTAACTTTCACATTTGTCGGGATTATTGATATCGGCATTCCGATTGCGCAGCGCGAGCTGCGAGAGTGGCGCTGGGCGAATGACAAATTCCGGTTACGAGCTTTTTGGGATCAGACCGAAATTAAATCAACGCAGTCAGCGCCCGGTTTTGATTTTGGACGCGAGTGGAGTGAGAGTAGTGCTCGGCAAACGCCTGGGATGAGCGCTCTGTATCTCAATTTACCTATTTCCAACGTCAGCGATGAGGAGGCGGTCTATATCAAGAACCGTATTCCTATTGCGCTGCAGCGACGCTCGCACGGCGCTGCCGTGACTGGTGAATTTGCAGCCGAATCGCTTACTGCAAACGCAAACGGCCACTTAGATTGGGCTGCGAACGCCCCGGTACTCGCCGTCCAGTTGCCACGACCCACGCTCGCGCATTCGGCTCGCGGTGCGCTTGGCGCGCACGTGCTTGACGGGCTGCGTTGGCTGATTGCACGAGCGGGCTCCAAGAACAGCGTCGTCGCCAATGTCAGCCTCGGTACACACGGTGGACCGCACGATGGGTCGTCAATTCTCGAATGTGCGATGGATGAATTGATTGCGCTGCGGCGTATCAATCAGTCAGACAGGCTGGCAATTGTGCTGGCTGCCGGTAACTCGCGGAATGCCCGTTGTCATGCGCAGCTGTCCTTGCAGGCCGGTATTCCGGCGATTCTCACGGTCCGCGTTTTGCCTGATGGCGAAACACCGTCTTACGTAGAGCTGTGGTTCCCAAGAGGCAGCCAAATGTCCGTTGAACTGATCAGCCCGTCCGGTGTGGCTACGGGTTTGAGAGGGAGCGGCCAGGGGATACTCGTGGCAAGTCGGCAGGTGCCTGAACTAGCGGCGGGTCTATACAACCTAGACGTATGTGCGGGCGGCAAGATGTCTGCAATTTTGGCGGCCATTGGGCCGACCATTGACGGTACTGCTGAGGCCGGTGACTGGACTCTTCGTTTGACGTCGCCGACTGAGGTCGCCGACATTAACGCCTACGTTGAGCGCAATAACTCCATGTTCGACCTGTCGAGACCGAAAGGGCGACAGGCATTCTTCGTGGATGATAAATACAAAAAAGACGGTCATCACCCAACCGGAAATGACGACGATCTGACGCATGGCTACATAAAGCGACGTGGCACGTTGAATAGCATGGCCACGGGAGCTGAGACCATCGTTGTTGGAGCGTACGCAGCCGACCAGCGCGTAGCCGTTGCCTATTCCGGATCAGGATCACCGCCGATTTCAGCCGCGATGGTCGGAGATCTGGGTGCGCGGCGCAAAGGGATGCGTGTATCCGCCACTCGGTCTGGTGACACAACGCGGGTAAATGGGACAAGCATTGCGGCACCGCGCGTGGCGCGGCGCATCTTGAACGAGATGCAATCTACCGCGACTCTTAATGTGAAAGACTGGGTTTATCGCACCGCGACCGCAGAGGGCTTGGGGCATACGGTGGATCCCGACCGCGTAGGAGCGGGTACGATGAACGAGGCGAGACTCAGTGAACCTCGATTTCTTCGACCTTAGTTGTATCCAGTAGCAACTCGTTATGTCCAAATCCACGTCCCAATCCGCTCGCGTCACCTTGCGGCAGCTTTGCAATTTGGGGTTGCCTGCGCCGGTGTTGTTGCCCTCGTTGTTGCCAGCGCTGCGGGCGATGATTACAGCTTCGCATGCAGCCTTCTTTTACTGCGATGCGTCCGGGCATATGGTGAACATGTACGCTGAGCGTATGTTGCCGCCGGAGGCAATGACCAACTATTACGAGAAGCATTACCGCGCTGACGTGGGAGCGTTTGCTCAGGCCTACCTTGCGCGGGTAGCGGCGACGGACGCGGTGTCGTCGCGCACGATCAGTGCGGTCGAGCGGGATACCGATTATTACCGCGACGTGTTTGGTGTGCTGGGTGTGGGACACGTGATGTACGGCGTTGTGCGTTCATCCGAAAACGGGCACGATCCGTTGGGCCAGCTCAGCATGTATCGCGGGGTGGACGCGGTGCCTTTTGCTGCGGAAGATCACGACGCGTTGCGCGATGTGCTGCACTATCTCGGTCGCGCGCTCGTCACGACGCCGAATGTGCCAACCCGAGTATCTGCCGAGCAGACTGCGGAGGAGGCGATGGCCGTGTTGGATGATCACGGCGACGTGATATTCGCGGATGATGCGTGGATGCGATTGACGCGAATGGCGCGTGGCGAGACCATTTCGCCGGGTCAAGCGCGGGATGAACCCAAGGCGCTGCGAGAATTTTTGCGCGGCGTGGTGATCTCAGCGCGCGCGGCGAAAAAATCATTACATGTCGTGAATTCCGCATGGGGGCAATTCGCGTTTCGTCATCATGAGCTGGCGGGTGTGTCCGGTGACAAAGCCACCGCGCTGGTGGTCTCACGACTGGCCGAAGCATCGGTGCGCCTGACGGAGGGAGCCGCGCGCCTCAAGCTGTCATCACAGCAGCGTGAGGTGGCGTTGATGGTGGCACTCGGTCTCACCAACGCGGAGATGGCCGAGAAGCTCGGCGTGTCCGTCAACACTGCGGGCTATCACGTCAAGCAAGTGTTCATCAAACTCAATGTGCATGACCGGGCAGAAGTCGCACGGTTGCTCCGGCAGGCTTGAGGACGGGCTTGTAGGAGCGGCGAGAGCGGCGAAGACCGCTCTGCAAGCAAAAAATTGGGATCGCCGCTTTCGCCGCTCCTACACCGACTAAATCTAGGCCGCCTGCATCGCATCAGCGATGATCTGCGCAGCGTTGATGCATTGCTCTGGCGTGTGATCGGTCATGACCTGCATACGTAATCGTGCGTTGTTGTTGGATACCGCCGGATACTCGACAAGATTGGTGAGCACGCCCAGTTCCGCGATGCGCTTGCACACGAGACGCGCGGCGCAGTCTGCGCCTACGAAAACGGGCACGATGGGCGACGGGCGCCCCATGACGGTAACGCCGCGGATCACTAAGGCCTCGCGCAGCGCGTTGATGGCCGCATACAGTTGCCTGCGTCGTGCTGGTCCTTCGGGCGAGCGGATGACGCGGATGCATTCGCGCACGATGGCGATTTGCATGGGTGAGAGCGCGTTGGAGAACGTGCCCGAGGGTGCGTAGTAGCGCAGATATTCCTTGACTGCCTGACTGTGCGTGGCGACGAATCCACCGTTGGATGCGAAGGATTTGGAGAATGCGCCCATCACCAGTTCGACCTTGCCGAGCATATTCTGCGCGCCGATTTGCCCAGTGCCGTCCGGTCCCGAGCAGCCGAGATCGTGCGCAACATCTACCACCAGCAGCGCGCCGAATTCATGTGCCAGCGCCTGTAACGCGGCAATGTCGGGCGAATCCGCGTCCATCGAGAACACGCCTTCGGTGACCAGAAGGATGGAGTTCTCACTGTCCTTCGAGCGAATGCGTTGCAATTGTTTGCGCGCGTGATCGGGGTCTAGTTGGCGATAGCGGTGAACGTTCTTGGTGGCGGCGTTTGCGCCCTCCTGCAGGCAGTTGTGCGCGAGCACGTCGATCACGATGTGGTCGTTCGGACGAATTAGTCCGCGACATACGCCGTAGCCCGGTGCCCAGCCCGGGGGGAAGAGCGCGACGGGCGGCGTTTGCAGCCCGTCGCCAATCTCTTCCTCAAGCGCCTGACCGTCGACCAGATTGCCGCCGAGCGCGGTGGAGCCCGCGCTGTGGACGCCGAGGCGATGCATGGCCTCGGTCGCTGCATTGGTGATGCGCGGATGTGATGCCAGCGACAACTATTCTTGCGAAGAAAAGTTGAGGCCCGAGCGCGTACTGCCACCCAGATAGCGCAATGCAGTGGTGGGCTTCGGCGCCTCCATCAGCGCTTTCCCGAACGGGAAAACGTCGTGTTCGATGCGCGCCTGATTCCACTGCCAGAAGGCGTCGGCACGCTCGGTGGGTTTTCTCGCGACGGTGGTCAGGAAGTCTCGTGTGCTGCCAGCGAGTGGGTCTGGTGCGCCACCAGGCGTGGCGGATCTAGCGATGGAATTGAGCCACGTGTCGTCGTTGCGCGCGTTGTCTTGCGCTGCAACAACGACGCTATCTTGAAGCGTTTCGTCCATAAAACCCTCGATACTGTTATTGATCTATGGACTGGACGATATGGCAAAAATGCTGCGCTGCACACTACGCATTCAGGTGCGATCTTTGGCTCGTGCAACTCGCTTCACGTTGTGGCCAACTGAATGAATCGCGCGTAAATCCGGTCTGCCAACGTGTGACTAGCCGCCATTCGCTTGGGAATTTCAGCGGCAATCGTGCGCGCTTGCTGAACATGGGGTTGGCCAACCAGCGCGGTGAGTTCTTCCTTGCCGTTGCGTGCCCATGCGGCGAGTTTATTGCGGTCGATCTCGATGTGAAATTGCATTGCAAGAACGTCGTGAACGGCGAACGCCTGAACAGGGCAAGCGTCGTTACTGGCCAGTAGCGTGGCACCCTCGGGCAGGCTGAACGCGTCGTAATGCCACTGCAGCGCGTCACGCTCGGCGCCCGCAAATTCGCCGAACCAATCCTGGGCCTCTGGGCTTTCACTGAGCCTTATTTTTGACCAGCCGATTTCGGGCGAATCGGCGACTGCGACTCGTGCGCCGAACGCGCTGGCGATGAGCTGTCCGCCGAGGCAATGACCGATGACCGGCTTGCCTGCTTCACGAGCTACACGAATCAGCGCCTCGCTCAATCGTAACGATGGCAAATCGTCATTCACGCTCATTGGGCCGCCGAGCAGTGCGAGCCCGGCATAGTCGGTGAGCGTGCCCGGCGGTGATTCGCCTGCATCGAAATTAAACACATCGAAATCAACGCTGTGCTGGGTTAACCAAGTCCCCAGATAAGCGGGGCCGTCGTCGGTATTGTTTTGCAAAATCGCGATGCGCATTCTGTTAAGTTTAAGCGCAGTGATGACTCAGTCGGGGGCTGAGTCCGGCATACGAGTTCTGCAATGTTGAACGTCAAAATAGCGTACAGCTTATTGCTGCAAGTGCCATTCCCATTGGCTCCAGAATCAATTTTCGCCTTTTGTCGACTTAAGTACTAAATGCGCGCTATGCCCACTTTAAAAGCGGCGCTAGTCAAAAAGCTGTTTGCCATGGTGAAACCACGTATACCGTTCTTGCATAGTTTTGGCTACACTCAACAACATGGAACTTAAGTGGGTTGAAGACTTTTTGCAACTGGCCGAAACGGGCAGCTTTTCACGGGCGGCGGAGTTGCGATACGTCACGCAACCAGCGTTTTCAAGACGCATCCGGGCGCTCGAACAGTGGCTCGGCGCGGAGCTGATTGACCGCACCAGTTATCCGACCAAGATGACCAAAGCGGGCGAGCAATTTCGCGAGCGGGCGGCGGAAATCGTGCGTCAGGCGATTGATGCTCGGGCGATTGCCCGGGGCCTGCAGAGCGCGCCGACCGACACGATTTTGTTCGCTGCGCCGCACACGTTGTCGTTGACGTTTTTTCCGACGTGGTTGCACGTGCTGGAGAAGAAGCTGGGGCGCGTCAAGGCCAAGCTCATTGCAGCCAACGTGCACGACGCGGTGATGAGTCTGGTCGAAGGCAACTGCGATTTGTTGCTCTGCTATCACCATCCGAATCAGCCGGTGCAGCTTGATGAATCCCGCTATGAGATGGTGGTGCTCGGCACCGAGACCATCGCGCCGTTTTCAAAAACCGACAGCGAAGGCCGTGCGCTGTTCACGCTGCCCGGTAGTGACGCAAAGAAAATCCCATATTTATCGTACACCCCGCAGGCTTATCTGGGCCGCATGGTCGAGCTGATTTTGCAACAGGCACCGCTACGTGCGCATCTCGATTGCGTGTACGAAAACGACATGTCCGAGGCGCTGAAAGTCATGGCGCTGGAAGGCCACGGCCTCGCGTGGCTCCCCGAGAGCGCCGTGACGCGCGAGCTCAAGGCCAAGCGTATCGCTCGTGGTGGCGACGCGCACTGGACGGGCACCATGGAGATTCGTCTGTATCGCGAGAAAGGCGCGCAGCGTGAAGTGGTGGACGCCGTCTGGAACGCGGCTACCGGCAAGTGATTCGCTGATGAGTGCACTGATGATTCAACCGGAACTCGCGGTCGCGGCTATCCCCAGCGACGAGCGCGTGTGGGTGCCGCAGGCACCTGACGTGTGGTTTCGTCCCTTGCTGTTGAACACGGTCTCCGGCGGCTGGTGCAATTTGCTGCGCGTACGCAAAAGCGGCGTGCTCTCGCGACACCGGCATCCGATGATGGTGGTGGGCTATGTGATCAAGGGCAAATGGTTTTATCGCGAGCATGACTGGGTCGCCACCGAGGGCAGTTTCGTTTACGAACCGCCAGGCGAAATTCATACGCTCGAGGTGCCCGCTGACTGCGCCGAGATGATCACGTTTTTCAACATTCAGGGTGCGATGATTTACCTGAACGATGCCAACGAGCAGACGGGCTATGAGGACGTGTGGACCAAGATCGAGATGTGCCGCGCGCATTACGCAGCCAACGGTCTGGGTGCCGACTATGTTGATCAGTTTGTGCGGTAAACCGTGGCGTCAACGCTGATTGCCATTGCTGTCGGTGCGGTGCTCGGTGCGTGGGCTCGTTACGGTCTGGCGCTGTGGATGAACGGACGCGGATGGATTCCGTGGGGTACCTTTGTCGCAAATGCGGTCGGTGGATTGTTGATCGGTCTGGCCATTGCCTATCTGTCGTCGAATCGAGATGTTTCGCCGTTGCTGCGCCTTTTTTTTGTGACAGGATTTCTCGGCGCGCTGACCACGTTTTCTACATTCAGCGCGGAGGTGACGACCTTATTGCTGGACGGCGCGCTGCTGCGTGGTTTGCTGCTTGCAGCGCTGCATCTGGCGGCCTCACTTGTGCTCACTGCAATTGGAATGGGCCTCTACAAAGCCGTTGCCAGCGTGTGAAAATTAACTGATTGATCGTTGCTGTGAGGGCGGCTTGCCGCTACCGTCAGTAACTTGAGACTTAACGCGGGTCGCGGTGCGCCGCTGCTAATAAAAACCGCAAATCCACCTCATTTTTTTGTTGCATAGAGGAATTCATATGACCACACAAATTCGCTTCCACGAAACCGGCGGCCCTGAGGTATTGAAACTGGAGACCGTTGAGCTGCCAGCCCCCGGTCCCGGCGAGGCGCGTG
>JANXNO010000054.1 GCA_025354075.1 Burkholderiales bacterium
CGATACGACGACACAGTGCGCTGGGTAATCTTTCCCCAATGGCTTTCACTCAGTCATTCGTTAACCAATTAAAAAAGAAGTCGGTTTGATTTACATTCCCTCAACGCCATTTCATGGCGTCCGGTTTTTTGAGCCTCTCCACCATGCTCTGCAACAATGACTGCTGCACCATGCCCATCCGCCTCATGTCCTTCTTCCGCGATCTCTCACTCTCCGCAGTCGTCACCGGTTTTGTCGTTGTCCTCGTAGGCTTCACCAGCACCGGCGCGCTGGTGTTTCAAGCCGCTTTGGCGTTGGGCGCGAACCAAGCGCAGGTCAATTCGTGGATGTGGGCACTGGGTCTAGGCATGGGCCTTAGCAGCATCATTCCCTCGCTGATTTACAAAAAGCCGGTGGTCGCGGCATGGTCGACACCGGGTGCCGCGCTGATCGCCACCAGCGCCAGTGCTACGGTAGGCGTGACAATGCCCGAGGCGGTTGGCGCGTTCGTGTTGTGCGCGGTGCTGATCATCATCGCCGGTGTGTCGGGCCTGTTTGAGCGCATGATGAAACGCATCCCGATAGCGATTGCGTCCGCGATGCTCGCCGGCGTGTTGTTGCGCTTCGGGCTTGAGGCGTTCAGTTCGATCAAAACCGCGCCCGCGATGGTGCTCGCAATGTTCGCGCTTCACTTGCTCGGTCGTCGCTTCTGGCCGCGTTACGGCGTGGTCGGTGTGCTGGGCATTGGCATCGCGTTTGCGGCGGGTGCGGATGCGCTCAAGTGGTCAGCGGTGACCGTGGAATGGGCGACGCCGGTTTGGGTGACGCCGGAGTTTTCGCTCTCCGCCATCATCGGGCTCGGCCTGCCGCTGTTCATGGTGACCATGGCGTCGCAGAACATGCCCGGCGTTGCCGTGATGCGCGGAGCAGGCTATGACACGCCGGTCTCGCCGGTCATCACCACGACTGGCGTCATCAACCTGGTCTTCGCACCGTTCGGTGCGTTCGCTCTGAACCTCGCGGCGATTACTGCTGCGATTGCGATGGGCCGTGAAGCGCATGAGGACAGGGACAAACGCTACACGGCCGCCGTTATGGCGGGCGTGTTTTATTGCCTGATCGGATTGTTCGGTGCCATCGTCGGTGGCCTGTTTGCCGCGTTTCCGCGCGAGCTGGTTGTCGCCTTAGCGGGGCTCGCGTTGATGGGCACCATTGGCAATGGACTGGCGGCGGCGGTCGTTGAGGAGAAAAATCGTGAAGCCGCAATGATGACCTTTTTGATTACGGCGTCCGGTGTTTCGATGTTGGGAATCGGCAGCGCCTTCTGGGGTTTGGTGGGTGGGATTTTGGCAATGGCTGTGCTGAGTCGCCGCAGCGCATGACGCATCACAACCCATGCGACAGCGGCTGGTCGGCTCGCCTGAACCTTCGCTTCGAGCCGCGCGAAGTCAGTGGCGCAACGCGCACCGTTCTCACCGAACGTGATCACTTCGGCCCGCTGCGAATTCTCAAGCCACTCTACCCCGAGGGTGACGCGATTTGCCACGCGGTGATTGTGCATCCGCCCGGTGGCATCGTCGCGGGCGACAGTCTCGCGGTTAAAGTACGTGTGGGCAGCGGCGCGCATGCACTGGCCACGACGCCCGGCGCGCAGAAGTGGTATCGCTCAACGGGCGCTTCGGCCTCTACGATCACGCGTTTGCACGTCGCGGACGACGCTCTGCTTGAGTGGATGCCGCAGGAGACGATGGTGTTTGATGGTGCGTGCGCGAAGCAGACACTCGAAATCACACTTGCTCCCGCAGCACGTTTTTTTGGCTGGGAAATGCTGTGTCTGGGTCGCACGACGCGGGGTGAACGCTTCGCAACGGGCGAATTTCGCCAAAGTGTTCGTTTGCTGCGCGCGGATGGCGGCGCACCGTTGTGGCGCGAGTCGATGTTTTTGATCGGCAACGATCCGCTGCTGGGTTCACCGCTGGGGTTTCGCGGGCTTCCTGTTGCAGCAACCGCATGGATTGTTTTGCCCGACGACGAGTCCGGTGTGGCGACTACTGGTGTGCTTGCGGCGGTTCGCGCTGAACTTGGCGACGCACCACTCGCGGCCGCATCATCGCCCGAAGCGGGCCTTATCGTGGTCAAAGCGATGGGCGGCGCACCGGAAGCGGTACGCAACTTGCTGATTGGTGTGTGGAAAAAGATACGATTGCAGATCTTTGCGACTGATGCAATTTTGCCGCGTATCTGGAGCACTTAACTTAAGGTTGTGACATGGATCTGAGTCCCAGAGAAAAAGACAAGCTGCTGATTTTCACTGCCGGGCTGCTCGCTGAACGGCGCAAGGCGCGCGGCTTGAAGCTCAACCATCCTGAAGCCATCGCGCTCATCAGCGCAGCCGTGCTCGAAGGGGCACGTGACGGGCGTACCGTCGCGGAACTGATGAGCTTCGGCACCACGATTTTGTCGCGGACAGACGTGATGGAAGGTGTGCCAGAAATGATTCCTGATATTCAGGTGGAGGCGACGTTTCCCGATGGAACCAAGCTTGTCACGGTTCACAACCCCATACAGTGAGGCGCAAATGATTCCCGGTGAAGTCCTCACGCTTGATGGCCAGATCGAGCTCAACGCGAAGCGCAAGACGCAAACGATCGCGGTATCCAATACCGGCGACCGGCCGATTCAGGTCGGCTCCCACTATCACTTCTTCGAGACCAACCAAGCGTTGCAGTTTGACCGCAAAACGTCGCATGGCATGCGGCTCAATATCGCGTCGGGCACTGCGGTGCGTTTCGAGCCCGGGCAGTCGCGTACCGTAGAGTTAGTCGATCTTGCCGGAAGCCGCGCTGTGTTTGGCTTTCGCGGGCTCGTGATGGGATCGCTTGCTGCGAAAAAGGCAGCTGTGCCGAAGGCGGTCGTCAAGCCTGTCGCCAAAGCGAAACCGGTTGCAAAGAGCGTCAAATCCGTCAAAGCGAAACGCACAGTGAAAGGCGCAAAATAATGACCACACTCGCACGCCGCGCCTACGCCGAGATGTACGGCCCGACCACGGGCGACCGCGTTCGTCTCGCTGACACAGAGTTGTTCATCGAAGTCGAACGCGACCTGACCACTTACGGCGAAGAAGTGAAATTCGGTGGCGGCAAAGTCATTCGCGATGGTATGGGGCAATCGCAATTGCCAGCCAGCAAAGTCGCTGACACCATTATTACGAACGCGCTGATTGTTGATGCAAAACTGGGCATTATCAAAGCGGATATCGGTCTCAAGAATGGCCGCGTCTGGAAGATTGGCAAGGGCGGCAATCCGGACGTGCAGCCCAATGTGACGGTGCCAATTGGCGCAGCGACTGAAGTCATCGCGGGCGAGGGCATGATCGCAACCGCGGGCGGAATCGACGCGCACATCCACTTCATCTGCCCGCAGCAAATCGAAGAGGCGCTGGCGAGCGGCATCACGACGATGCTCGGCGGTGGCACGGGCCCCGCGGCAGGAACAAGTGCCACCACGGTAACCCCCGGAATCTTTCACATGCGCGAAATGTTGCGGGCGGCAGAAGCGTTCCCAATGAATATCGGCTTCCTTGGCAAGGGCAACGTCAGCCAGCCCAAACCGATTGCCGAGCAGATTGAAGCGGGTGCCATTGGCCTGAAACTGCATGAGGACTGGGGCACCACACCCGCCGCAATTAACAATTGTCTGAACGTCGCCGACCAATACGATGTACAGGTGTCGATCCACTCGGACACCTTGAACGAATCGGGCTTTGTTGAAGACACCATTGCTGCAACGAAGGGGCGTGGGCTTTGCGCGTTCCACACCGAAGGTGCGGGCGGTGGCCATGCCCCGGATGTGTTGAAAGTGATCGGCACCGACAATTTTTTACCCGCTTCGACCAACCCGACGATGCCCTACACGGTCAACACGATTGATGAGCATCTCGACATGCTGATGGTGTGCCATCACCTCGATCCTGCGATTGCGGAGGACCTGGCCTTTGCGGAATCACGTATTCGTCGCGAGACCATCGCCGCAGAAGACATCCTGCACGACCTTGGCGCGATTTCGATGATGTCGTCGGATTCGCAGGCAATGGGCCGCGTCGGCGAGGTCATCACGCGTACATGGCAAACGGCGCACAAGATGAAGGTTCAGCGGGGATTTTTGCCGCCTGACTCCCCCTCTCCCGCAGATGGGAGAGGCAAAGATACGCGTGTCGCTGGTGGCTCCAGCGGTGAAGGTGGCGCTGAAGTCAGAGCCAATTCAAGAAACGACAACTTCCGCGCGCTCCGCTACATCGCAAAATACACGATCAATCCGGCCATCACCAACGGCGTATCGCATGAAGTCGGCTCACTCGAAGAAGGTAAATGGGCAGACGTCGTGCTCTGGCGTCCCGCGTTCTTCGGCGTCAAGCCGTCGATGATTTTGAAAGGCGGCCAGATCGCATGGGCGCTCATGGGCGACGCCAACGCCTCCATCCCAACACCGCAACCCGTGCATGGACGTCCGATGTTCGGAGCGTTCGGCAAGGCCACTTTTTCGAGCTCGATCACCTTCATTTCGAACGCCGCGTTCAAGCTAGGCGTGGCTAAAAAGTACGGTCTTGAGAAGACGATTTCTCCGGTGAAAGCGATCCGCAAGGTACGCAAGCAACACATGGTTTTGAACGGTTACATGCCACACATGGAAATCGACGCCGAGACGTATGTGGTGCGAGCGGACGGGCAATTGCTTACCTGCGAAGCCGCTCGCGTGCTGCCAATGGCGCAACGGTATTTTTTGTTTTGATGAGCGCTCAATCTACGATGTCCGCTGTGCATCGAAGCGTTTCTTTTGAAGGATGGGTGCGCAGAGCGCACCCTATAAATCAATGCAAATAGCGACTCATTTAGTTCCCCGTGATATTCAAGCTAACGAATCTGTCGAACTGACCTTCGATCAGCGAGAACGCTCGCGGGTTCGCGTTGCATTGGCGAGTGGCGAAGAGATCGGCATTCAGCTCAAGGTGGGTTCCATGCTCTCGCACGGTGACAAACTGGCGCTGCAGGATGGCCGCATTGTCGAAGTCCTCGCAGCAAATGAAGCGTTGCATGAAGTACGCGCGTTGAGCCTGCCGCAACTCGCGCGTATTGCTTATCACGTCGGCAATCGTCATGTGCCGTTGCAGGTTGAGAGCGATTATTTACTGATGTTGCCCGATCACGTACTGCGCGCAATGGTTGAAGGATTGGGTGGCACGGTGCACGAAGTGCGACGTGGCTTTCAACCGGAGAGTGGCGCATACGGGCACAGTCACGTCCACCATTCGCATGACGACGAAGGCCACGGCGGAAAAATTCACGACGGCTTGCTACCCCGCAACGAGGATCGCTAACCGTGACCACGCTGCCGCGTTTACTGCAACTCGCCTCTCCTGCACTACCCGTCGGCGCGTATAGCTATTCTCAGGGGTTGGAGTGGGCGATTGAATGCGGCGATGTTGCGGAAACGCACGCTGCGCAGCGATGGATTGAGGATCATCTTGCGCTCGTTATTGCGCGATTTGAAGCGCCGGTTTACGCCGCCTGTTTCGCAGCATGGCTGCGTAACGATGCCGCAGACGTCGCGCGGCTGAACGCAGAATTTATCGCATCGCGCGAATCGCCTGAGCCACGCGCTGAGACAGTGCAGGTAGGCTTTTCCTACGCTGCATGGTGCCGGGAGGTCGCGACTCTGACTCCGGTACAACGCTCAGCGCTCGCTGCAATGGATCGCGTGTGCGCGCCAGTAGCTGCGAGCCTTGCGGCGTTGGCAAGTGGGCTCGCGGTTCGCGATGGTCTGTCAGCCTATGTCTTCGGCTTCACCGAGAATCAGGTGATGGTTCTCGCGAAGGCGATGCCGATGGGGCAGATCGCAGCACAGAAACTGTTGTTTGCGCTGGGTGACGCGGTCACGCGAACCGTCGAAGCAGCGCTCCCACTCGCACTCGACGAAAGCGACTGGTCAAGCGCCTCACCCTGGCTTGCCATTGCGCAGATGAAACACGAAACTCAATATTCAAGATTGTTCCGCTCATGACAAACACGCCTTCTCACCCCCCGCACGGCCCTTTACGTGTTGGAATCGGCGGCCCGGTCGGGTCTGGAAAGACAGCGCTTACGCTAGAGCTTTGCCAACGCTTTCGGGGCACGCACAACATCGCTGTCGTCACCAACGATATCTACACCAAGGAAGATGCGCAGTTTCTGGTTGATCACGCTGCGCTGCCTGCGGATCGAATCATCGGCGTTGAGACCGGAGGCTGTCCGCACACCGCCATTCGCGAAGATGCGTCGATCAATCTCGAAGCCGTGGATCGCCTGAACAAACGCCACCCTGAGCTCGACATGATCTTCGTCGAAAGTGGTGGCGACAATCTCGCCGCCACCTTCTCCCCCGAATTATCAGACCTGACCATTTACGTGATTGACGTTGCAGCCGGAGAAAAAATTCCGCGCAAAGGCGGTCCTGGCATCATGAAAAGTGATCTGCTCGTAATCAATAAAATTGATCTTGCACCCTACGTCGGCGCGTCGCTGGAGGTGATGGATCACGACGCAAAGAAGATGCGCGGCAGCAAGCCGTTCGTGTTCTCAAACTTAAAAGTTGGTATCGGGGTAGACGAGATCGTTACGTTCATCAAACATCAGGGAATGTTGAGTTGAATACTTGCGGTTTTGCTGGTGTTGAAGCGCCTATCGCGTGTGACATTGGGTGTGGCTCCGGAAACGTCACAGCTACACGGCTGTTGAGCCCATCGCCAGCAACTCAATGGCGCAAGATCATGCAAGGGATCAAGCAACGGGGACGGCGTGCTTGACAATGGTCACCGGCACCGTTGATGTGTTCAGGATCGCTTGCGACACCGAGCCCAGCAAGGCGCTGCGCAGTGTGCCAGTTCCTTTCGCGCCGATGATGATGGCGTCACAACCGTAGTCCTCAGCGATTTCAATGAGCATCGCCGCGGGGTAGCCTGAGCGCACTTCGTGCTCAAACGCCACGCCTGCGGATGTAAACAACTTTTTGGCGCTTGCCAGCGCGTGCAAGCCTACCGCTTGATTGACGCTTTCGCGCGCCTGCGCGTCGGGCACCAACAGCATTTCATAGACGCTATCGGGTTCTTGCACGGTTGCGAGCACGAAACTCGCTCGCAGTCCCCCGCTGTGCAAACGTAGTGCGTATCGCACCGCGTCTAGGGCAAGCTCTGAACCGTCAACAGGGATGAGTATTTTCATGGGATAGCTCCAAATAGTCGACACAGCATACGCCGTCATGCTGATCGCAGCTTTGATACGGGTCATCAACGCAGCGCGGTTTTGGTCTGGGTGCCCTCTATTCCCACGCAACGCGTGTTGAGCCATTGCGCATACGTGAACCGCTTAAACCATGTTGTGATCCAGGCTATTCGTGCCGTCGATAAGCGTTGACAGACATCAACTACGCGCGCTCACGTGCGGACTATGCTGCGTCGCAACCATGAACGCCGCTAACACTGTTCAATTGCCGCACCGCGCTGAGCCGCCGACGGCGATGCTTGATCAACCCGATGAACTGCTACAGCGACTGCGTCGATTTCACAACGACTACTTTCCCGGTGTGCAGGATCAGTTCAGGACACTGGTTGACCACGGGCAGCACCCAACGATACTGTTCATCGGTTGCTCCGACTCGCGCCTGGTGCCCTATCTACTGACCGGCACCGGCCCCGGCGAACTATTCATTGTGCGCAATGTGGGTGCGTTTGTGCCGCCGCACGACGGATCGTCGGGCTATCACGGCACCGCCGCTGCAATCGAATTTGCAGTGCTGAATCTGCAAGTTTCTCGCATCGTGGTTTGTGGTCACAGCCACTGCGGCGGCATTCGCGCGCTCTATGGCGAGGTGCCCGCCGCAGCCCCGAATCTTGCCGCCTGGCTAGAGCTTGGGCGAGAAGCCGTGTTGCCTGTGCAAGTCACGCCAGAGGCACTGCGCCGCACCGAGCAGCGCGCGGTGGTGCTGCAGCTGGAGCGATTGATGGGCTATCCCATGGTGCGCGAACAGGTCGAAGCGGGCGCGCTCGCCCTGCATGGCTGGCACTACGTGATTGAGGACGGGGAGGTGCACGTTTTTGACGTGAAAACCAGTTCTTTTGTGCCTGCGTCATCCTCCGGACACAGCGGCACTGGCCCGTACGAAATTTACGCCGATGCGTTTCGAGCAGAAGCAGGCTGGGGACCGCAACAATCAACCCTGGACGCTTCGCGCTCGGCAATTTAGGGTCTCACATGAACGCACTTTCCCAAGATCAGTCCCAAGATCAAGTGTCTCCGACGTTGATGGACATCGTCCTGCAAAACGGGTTACGACCCCTGATGCTCGCAGGTCGCAAACTGCTGCCCATCGTTCAGGGCGGTATGGGTGTGGGCGTATCCGCTCATCGCCTCGCAGGCAGCGTGGCAGCGGAGGGAGGGGTTGGCACGATCGCGTCGGTAGATTTGTGCCACCATCATCCGGATTTGCTGGAACGTACTGCTTCGTTGCCGGTGGCGCACGAAAGCAAAGCCATCATCGATGCCGCCAATCTTGAGGCGCTGTCGCGTGAAATTCGCATGGCGCGTGAGCGCTCAAATGGGCTTGGCCTGCTGGCTGTGAACGTCATGCGCGCGGTCAACGAATACGCCGCTTCGGTGCGCAAAGCGTTAGAGTGCGGCATCGATGCCATCGTGGTCGGCGCAGGATTGCCGCTCGACTTACCCGAACTCGCGATTGATCATCCGAACGTATTGCTGATTCCGATTTTGTCGGACGTACGCGGCATTCAGGTGGTCGTAAAAAAATGGCAACGCAAGGGCCGACTGCCAGGCGCCATCGTCATCGAGCATCCGCGTTATGCCGGCGGCCATCTCGGTGCGACAAGGATCGCTGATATTCACGACCCGCGGTTCAATTTCGAGAATGTCATTCCTGCGGCGCGGGCGTTCTTTCGCGACTTGGGCATTGAGTCACAGGTGCCACTAATTGCAGCTGGTGGCATTCGCACCCATGCTGACATCGCTCGCTTGCAGTCGATGGGTGCGGCAGCTGTGCAACTGGGTACGCCGTTCGCCGTGACGGAAGAATGTGACGCGCATCCTGAATTCAAGCGCGTGCTGGCGACGGCGACCGATGAAGACATGGTTGAGTTTGTGAGCGTGGCCGGGTTGCCCGCGCGCGCGGTAGCCAGCATCTGGATGATGAAGTACCTCGGTGTTGAACAGAAGCTAAAAGCCATTGCACACAGCAAGAGCCGATGTACCAAAAAATTTGATTGTCTTGCGCAATGTGGTTTGCGTGATGGGCTGGCGGATTGGGGGCAGTTCTGTATCGACAACCAGCTGGCAGCAGCGCTGCGCGGCGACATCAAAAAGGGCTTGTTCTTTCGCGGCACCGGAGCGCTGCCGTTCGGATCAGCCATCCGCTCCGTGCGCGATCTGATGGAGCGAATGTTGACGCCAGCGCAGCCAGCGGCGGTGTAACCGGTCAAAATTGAACATGAAGGTGATCCCGCTTAAGCCTGTTGCTGCCACTGCAGCTGCGGCAACCGCAGTACCCGCCGATGCGACTGGCGCTGACGCGCCGCACGTGTGGCGCTGGTCGCGCCTGTTCACGGCACCGCATCGACTGGGCTTCGCAGCCGGTGCGCTCATCATGGGCAGCAGCGCGCTGTGGTGGGCGATCGCGCTCGCGGCGCGCGCAGCGTCCATCAATATGACGTGGGCCGTGCCCCCCGCTATTGCACACAGTGTGTTGATGTGCTTTGGGTTCATGCCGCTGTTCTTTCTTGGTTTTTTGTTCACCGCAGCACCCAAGTGGCTGGGCCAGCCGGCCGTGGATCCAGGTACGCTGGTGCGACCCATCACACTGACGGTCGTCGGCTGGTTGATATATGTGCCCAGCGTCCACATTCACGCATGGGGGGCAGCCGCCTGTGTGGCGCTGGTGGCAGTGAGTTGGTGCGGCACCACACTTCGCTTTGTGCGGCTCGTGCGCAGCAGCCGTGCACCGGACCGTGTGCACGCGAAGCTTGTGATGATTGCCTGCGCGGTCGGCGCGCTCGCGATGTGGGGCGTCGTGATCGGCCTCGCGTCTTCGCAATATACGATGATCCGCATTTGCGTGATGGTCGGTCTGTGGGGCTTTGTAGCGATGGTCTACGTTTCAGTCGCGCACCGCATGATTCCGTTCTTCACGGCCAATGTGGTGCCGATGCTCAACACATGGCGTCCGATGTGGCTGCTAGGCGTGTTTGTTGGCGCACTGCTACTCGAGCTCGTGTTCGCCGTGCTTGAACTGGTTGTCTGGCCCCTGCCCGCAGGGCTACGCGTAGTTCAGGTCGTGCTTGAAGTGCCAATGTCGCTCGGACTGCTCGCGCTCGCAGTGAAATGGGGACTGATGCAAAGCCTGCGCGTGCGTTTGCTGGCGATGCTTCATGTGGGTTTCGTGTGGCTCGGCGTCACGATGACGTTGCAGGCGACATCGCACGTGTTCATGCTGTTTTCTGACGGCGGCATGTCACTCGGCCTCGCTCCAACTCACGCGCTCACGATGGGCTTCATGGGCGCGACGTTGATGGCAATGGCGACTCGCGTGAGCGCAGGACACAGCGGGCGCTCGCTGGTGGCTGACGACTTCGTGTGGGCTTTGTTCTGGGTGCAGCAGGCGGCGACCGTGCTGCGTCTTGTTGCCGCAGTGTGGGTGGACATGGCGATGCCGCTCACCGTGATTGCGGCAACGTTATGGGCAGCCAGCAGCGTGATCTGGGCTGTCCGGTATGGCCTCTGGTATGGGCGTCCCCGCTTTGACGGGCGTCCGGACTAGCTATGCGGTGCAAAGTGGCGCAAACTACCCCCCCCTATATCAGGGCAGGGTTACGTCTTTAAATCGCAGGCCGCGCGCACGATAATTTGTCAAAGCGTTCATTGATTCTGGAGCGTTGTTTGTTATGACTGAGTTGTTATCCGTCGTCGAAACCAGTCAGCATGCGCTGACACTACCCGCGCAGGCGATAAGCGTTGAGGTGCTCATCGAAAAATACGCCAAGGGCGATGAGCACAGCATCGAGGCGGTGAGTCACCGCGTGGCCGATGCGCTTGCGCAGGCAGAGTCTGTCGAGCATCGCGCGCACTGGCAGCAACAGTTTTTGCATGCATTACAAAACGGATTTATTCCCGCCGGACGCATTCAATCTGCGGCAGGGACGGCGCTATCGGCCACGCTGATCAACTGTTTCGTGCAGCCGGTTGGCGATTCTATTACGCAGATGGATGACAGCCATCCCGGCATTTACACCGCGCTGGCTGAAGCGGCAGAAACCATGCGTCGCGGCGGCGGTGTCGGTTACGATTTTTCGCGCATTCGTCCACGCGGCGCTGCGGTTGGCAGTACGCAATCGCTCGCGTCCGGGCCGGTGTCATACATGCGCGTGTTTGACCGCTCGTGCGAGACTGTGGAGTCAGCTGGTTCGCGGCGTGGTGCGCAGATGGGTGTGTTGCGCTGCGATCATCCGGATATTGAGGAATTCATCCACGCCAAAGACACGGGCGATCTCAAAAACTTCAACGTCTCCGTGGCGATCACCGATGCATTCATGGAGGCGGTGGTCAACGATGCCACAGTAACGCTCACCCATCGGGCGATGCCAGGACCACAACAGCTGGCTGCGGGCGGCTATCAGATGGGCTCGGCAGAAGGTGGGCTCTGGGTGTATCGCACCTTGCCCGCGCGCACGCTGTGGGATCAAATCATGCGTTCAACGTATGACCATGCTGAGCCGGGTGTGTTGTTTCTGGATCGCATCAATCGCGACAACAATTTATCGTACTGTGAAACGATCAGTACCACCAATCCTTGCGCTGAGCAGCCATTGCCCCCGTACGGATGCTGCTGCCTGGGCTCGATTGATCTCGCTCGATTTGTGCGTGAACCTTTCACCGGGCATGCGCGTTTTGATGACGCGGGTTTCGCGCAACTCGTCCATGTCGCCGTGCGCATGCTCGACAACGTGCTGGACGTGACGGTGTGGCCCTTGCCGCAACAAAAAAATGAGGCGGACAACAAGCGTCGAATTGGGCTCGGCTTCACCGCCCTGGGCGACGCGCTGCTCATGCTCAACCTGCGCTACGACACCCACGAAGCGCGTGAAATGGCGCGACGTATCTCGGAGCTGATGCGCGATACGGCGTATGCAGCGTCGGTTGATCTAGCGCGTGAGCGTGGGGCGTTTCCGCTGTTCAACGCGGATCTTTATCTGAGCGCACCCACCTTTGCGTCGCGCTTGCCCGCTGAGATCAAAGCCAGTATCCGCAAGACCGGTATTCGTAATTCGCACCTGTTGTCGATTGCGCCGACGGGCACCATCAGCCTCGCCTTTGCGGACAACGCGAGCAACGGTATCGAGCCGCCATTTAGCTGGAGTTATCTGCGCAAGAAACGCATGCCAGACGGCACCAGCAAGGAATATTCAGTTGAGGACCATGCGTGGCGTTTGTTCCATCATCTGCGCGGCGGTAATAGCCGAAACGAGCCGCTGCCGAATGCGTTTGTGACAGCGCTGGAGATGAGTGCGCATGCACATGCTGCGATGGTGGCTGCGGTCGCGCCCTATATCGACACGGCGATTTCGAAAACCGTGAATGTGCCCGCGGACTATCCGTATCAGGACTTTCAGGATCTGTACCTCGACGCGTGGCGATCAGGCTTGAAAGGGCTGGCAACCTATCGGCCCAACGCCGTACTCGGGTCAGTGCTTAGCACGCATGAACAGGCGAAAGTCAGTGAAAATTTGACCGCTGATGGCGTCAATCAACGTCTCGCGCTGAAGCGTCTGCCCGCGCCCGTGCTGGCGTCTCTGCGCTGGCCGGGACGACCGGATTTGCCAGGTGGCAATCCGGCGTGGACGTACATGATCCATCATCCGTTCGGTGATTTCGCACTGTTCGTGGGCGAGCTCGCTAACGAAAGCGGCGGCGGCTCGCGACCGTTTGAGGTGTGGGTCAACGGGGCCGAGCAGCCGCGCGGACTGGGCGCGCTCGCGAAAACGCTGTCGATGGATTTGCGTGCAAATGATGCCGCCTGGTTGCAGCTCAAGCTTGATTCGCTGGCGAGCGTTGCCGAGGAGCGCGCGTTTGAGATGCCCTTTCCTCCGCACTCGCAGATGCGTCTGTTTCCTGGTGTCGTTGCAGCGACGGCTGCCGTGATTCGCTGGCGCTGCGAAGTGCTGCGCGCCTTGCCTTCTGCATCCGACGACGCGGCGAAAACGCCGACGCCGGTGATGGATGCGATGTTCAGTCGCGACGAGCCGGAGACGGGTCCCTCGGGCACGCTCGCGTGGACAGTCGACATCGACAATCCGCTCGCGGGCGAACACTTCTCGCTCACGCTCAAAGAGGTGACCTTGCCCGACGGCGAAGGCGGCATCACCACACGGCCCTGCGCGCTCGGCCTCTCAGGCAATTACCCGCGTGCACTGGACGGCGTGGCGCGGTTACTCTCGCTTGATATGCGGGTGATTGATCCGGCTTGGATCGGCATGAAGCTGCGCAAACTGTTGAATTACGCCGAGCCGCTCGGGCAGTTCATGGCCTTCGTGCCCGGTTTGCCGCATGGGGAACGTCGACAGCAGACGTGGCCGTCGACCGTGGCCTACATGTCACGGCTGATCATTCACCGCTACGCCATGCTCGGCATACTTGATGAGGAGGGTTTTCCGATCCGCGACATGGGCGTTCTGGATGCGCCGAACGACGCCGGCGTGTTGCCTACGTTGCCCGGGAAAGTATGTCCCGAGTGTCACAACCCGACGATGATTCATCGCGACGGCTGCGATTTTTGTACCGCTTGTGGCTATGTCGGGCAATGCGGATAGGCAGGCAATGAGTCGCGCTACGGTGTCGGTTAGCAACATTTCGCCACCGGGATTTAACGCGCCCGCCGCTGGATTTGAGCAGCCTTTTGCGATGCTGGAGGCTTGCCATGAACGCGTTACGCGCACGTTGCGGCTGCTGCTGAAACTGGTGGATCACGTTGCGAATCGTGGCGTCGATGCGCAGGCGCGCTCCGCTGCGAATGATGTGTTGCGCTACTTCAACATCGCCGCACCGCTGCACCACCAAGACGAAGAGCTGCATGTGTTTCCGTTGCTGCTTGCGCAGGGCGATTCAAAGCTCAGCGCTCAAGTGCGCACGATGCAGTCAGACCATCGGCAAATGGAGAAACTGTGGAGCAAATTGCGCCCCTGTCTCCTCGCACTTACTGCGGCCGACGGCGCGGAAATCGATGTGCTGCAGTTTGGGTCAATATCTCGTGCATTCCTCGACGTCTACGCGCTACATATGCACACCGAAGAAGCGGTGCTGTTTCCAGCTGCCGCATCGCTGCAAACGCGGGATCAGTTGCAGGACATGGGCGACGAAATGCGTCGACGGCGAACAACGCCCTGACGATGATTACCTGACACCTTCAGGTCACCTACCTGTCAACAACTCTAAGCTAGAAGCGCCATCCCAATTGGGCGTAACGTCAATTTATGGGTAATGTCGATAAAGATCGAAAACATACGGTAGGTCCAGATTTAACGGGCATTTCACAAAAAAGCTGTAGCGTCACCGACCGTCGTTTCTTTGCATAGGCGCATACGCGCGCGGCACCATCACCCACGCAACGAACGCAATGGCCCAACTGCCCAGCGTGTTTGAGATCACCAGCGGCCATGCGCTGCCACCGAGGCTCGGGGCCATGAGCTGGCCGAAGGCAAATACCGCCACCATCATGGCAAATCCGGAGAGGGCGGCCGCCCGCCCCGCGTGCTCCGGGAAGTCACCCACCGCACCGGCCTGACCGCACGGCTGGTTGACGCCGTGTGACAACGCAAGCAAGCATTGCCCCGCAATCATCGCCCACGGTTGCGGGCCAGAAATAAGTGCGACGATTAGCATCATTGCTGCGCCAATGAGCGCAAACGAGGCGCTGCTGCGCACCGCCCGATCCGGGCTCGTGCGGCGCAGCAACCAGCGGCAGAAGTAGGTGCCCGCAATGTACGCGACGCTGTTGCCGGCAAGTACCAGACCGCACGCGAGCGGTGAAAAGCCGAACACCTTGATGTAGACAAAACCGCTCGACAGGAGGAAGCAGAACAGCATGCCGTACGTTGCAACGAGCATCGCTGTCCACGCACGAAAGCGTGCGCTCTTGAGTACGGCGAGTGTTGCGCTCGCGGTGAGCGCGTTCGCGTCTACGGGTGCCGCGTCCGGCCTTGATTCGACGTAGTAGAACCACACCCAAATCCCTGCTATCGCCGCAAACATTCCGATCGCGATAAACGCAGCGTGCCACGAAAAATACGCAACCATCGCCGCGCCGATCAATGGCGACGCCAGCGCCACCAAACCGAGCCCGGTCAGCCCGCGCGAGAGAACGCGCATGCCGTCCACCGGCGAGTACAAATCGCGCACCGAAGCGCGCGCACAGACCACGAGCGCCGCCATCGCGGCGCCTTGCAGGCAGCGGCAAATGACCAGGCCCGAAAGTGTGGTCACCCAAGCGCCCGCAAACGACGTCAACGCGTACCCAGCGCAGCCCGCGAGCAACACCGGTCGGCGACC
This sequence comes from Burkholderiales bacterium, assembly GCA_025354075.1. GTDB lineage: Bacteria > Pseudomonadota > Gammaproteobacteria > Burkholderiales > Casimicrobiaceae > Casimicrobium. Next base: position 15,615 of record JANXNO010000054.1, read on the forward strand.
AAACCGGTCTGACAGCGGGCCCAGAATCAGTTGCGCAAAACCGAATGCAAGCATCAGGCCGGTAAGCGTGAGCGCCGGATTGCCCAGTTCCGCTGCGATGGACGGCAGCGCGGGAAGATAAAGGTCGGTAGCTACCGGTTGACTGCCGAGCAGCAGGGCAAGCAGCACGACATAGCGCGGTTCAGAAAACTGCCTGCGGGCCGTCACGGTGGTGACGGAAGACGCACTCAACTCTTGAACCAGTCCGGTTGCGGCAAGCCCTGAAATACTTGCCGCAGACCCTGACCCCATGCCTTGCGGATGTTCTGAAAATACGCGTCATCTTCGGTCACGCGGTAGCGCAATGACGGCTTGAGATAGTCGCGTTTGAGCACCAGCACGTCAATCGGCAGGCCCACCGACAGATTGGATTGCATGGTCGAATCAAATGACACCATGGCCGACTTGAGCGCCTCGGACATCGGCGTTTCAGGGCGCACCACGCGATCAATAATCGGCTTGCCGTATTTGCTCTCACCGATCTGAAAGTACGGCGTGTCGCTGGTAGCCTCGATGAAATTGCCTTGCGGATAAATGCGGAACAGGCGCGGCGGTTCGTCGCGAATTTGCCCGCCCACCAGAAAGGTACAGGTGAAGTCCACTGATGACTGCGAGAGCTGGTTTTCTTCGACGTGAGCAATGGTCGATTTCATCACCTGGCCGAAATGTTCAGCCACGTCAAACATCGACGGCAAATTGAGGATGTGCTTTTCTTCAGCGGTGGCCTGTGCAGTTTTGCGCCGCAACTGGCTGATGACGTTTTGCGTGGTCGCCAGATTACCCGCGTTGACGGCCACGATACAGCGCTGGTGCGGCCCATCGGGCACCTCGAACACACTCATCTTGGAGAACGTCGCGACGTTATCAACGCCCGCGTTAGTGCGTGAATCGGAGGCAAACAGCATACCCTCGTGCAGGGACATAGCGACGCAATAAGTCATGGCAATCTTTGAAACGAGCGAGCTTTACAGCGCTTAATCACTAATTATAGAAATCAGGCGATCATCGCTCGTTCATTCACTCGCTGGACAGTTCGCGTTGAAGCGCTATCTGCCAGCGTGTTGCAGCAGCAAACTTACTTCACTATCGAGGCATAAATCATGTTGCGCAGCAGCCCGCGGTAATACAAGCGCTGTTTCGGCGATTGCATCATGAAGACCACCAACATTTCTGCTTTTGGATCAACCCACATGTAGGTGCCGCCTGCGCCGCCCCAATAATATTCACCTGCTTCGGCCGGATAAGTTGATTCTCCTGCGTTGCGTCGCACTGCGAAGCCGAGTCCGAATCCATAGCCCGCGCCGGGCAGATACAACGGCCCTGCGGTGACGCCCGCGCCCGCGTTGGAATGGTCAGACGTCATGAATCGCAGTGTGCTTGAGCCCAGGTAACGCTTGCCATTCAGCGAGCCGCCGTTGAGCAGCATTTGCAAAAACTGCGCGTAATCCGTGGCTGTGGACATCATGCCGCCACCGCCAGACTCGAGTTTTTGGGCTATGCGGGGATCGCCGAAGTCAGCGCCGACACCAAAGTTGCGGTCACTGCTGAACGGTTCCGCGATGCGCTTTTGTTTGGTGGTATCGGTCACGTAGAAGCTGGTGTCGCTCATACCCAGCGGGTCGAGCAGGCGCTCTTTTTCAAAGGTATACAGCGATTTACCGGAGACCGCTTCAACGACGCGGCCCAAAATGTCGGTCGAGTAGCTGTAATCCCAGGTGGTGCCCGGCTGATACATCAAAGGCAGCTTGGCTACACGACGTGAGAACTCGGCATTGTCGGGATTGTCCGCGGTCAGGTTGGCATCGTTATAGGCTTTCTTCACCAACCCAGGGCCGAAGAATCCATAGGTGATGCCCGACGTGTGACGCATCAAATCCTGAACGGTAATAGGCCGACGTGCTGGCACGACTTCGAGCGCCGGATTGCCGCTCGCGTCAGGCTTTTCCACGCCGACATTCAGCTTTGCGAACTCGGGCAAGTACATGGCAACCGGATCGTCCAATTTCATCTTGCCGTCTTCTACCAGCATCATCGCAGCCACGGTGGTGATGGGTTTGCTCATCGAGTAGATGCGGAAAATGCCGTCTTTGCCCATCGCGGTATCGGTCGCGACATCGAGTTTGCCCACACTCTCGAAGTACGCCACCTTGCCGCGACGCGCGATCAGCAAAACGGCACCGGGAATTCGCTTCGCGGCGATATCCGCCTTCAGTGCCTCAGTGATCATGTCGAGGCGTTGTGATGACAGACCGACCTGCTCGGGTTGTGCGCGCGGCAGTTCAGCGCTGATCGCGACCAGCGGAATGCTGAGCGCCACGCCGACGAGCGCGCGGCACAGAATGCTTCGAAAATGGTTCATGAGGGCCTCCTTGTGGTGAACGCAAAGTCTAGCGCGCCACAGTGCCATCGCGAAACAGTGGCGCTTGAGGTGCAAACAGCGGATGCGGTACAAAACGGAACATGCAGTTTCCGAATTCGAGCAAACCACCGACGCGATGACCCGCGCGTCGATAGTCTTCGCCCAAACACCAAAGCAGTGTTTACCGTGTCTGGTTGGGCATTCAAACGACTTCAAGGGAGGAGACGATATGGAAGCAGCACAAGTACAAGTCAGCGACAAGGCCATCCGTAAGGTGGTGATTTCGGCGCTGGTGGGCGCGACGATTGAGTGGTACGACTTTTTTCTCTACGGCGTGGTGGCCGGTATCGTATTCAGCAAACTGTACTTTCCGGGCAGCGACCCGGTAGTGTCCACGTTGCTCGCATACACCACGTTTGCCGTGGGTTTTGTCACGCGACCGCTGGGTGGCCTCATCTTCGGTCACTTTGGCGACAAGCTCGGCCGCAAGAGCATGCTGATCATGACGCTTATGATCATGGGCGTGGCGACGTTTCTCATAGGTCTGATTCCGACCTATGAACAGATCGGCATCTGGGCACCGCTACTGCTGCTGTTAATGCGCATTTTTCAGGGCATCGGGCTTGGCGGTGAGTGGGGCGGTGCGGTGCTAATGGCCTACGAATACGCGCCGAAAGAGAAGCGTGGCTTCTATGCGTCGTTGCCACAAATCGGCCTGGCGATTGGCCTGTGTCTGGCCTCGGGCATCGTGGCCTTGCTGTCCTCGCTGCTCACCGATGCGCAGTTTCTCTCGTGGGGCTGGCGCATCGCGTTCCTGCTCTCAGGCGTGATGGTGATTGTCGGTATGTACATCCGGCTGAACATTCAGGAAACGCCGGAATTTGCGGCGATCAAGGCAAAAAACGAAGCTTCGAGCATTCCGTTTATGGACATGATCCGACGCTATCCGGGCAACGTGCTCAAGGGCATGGGCGCTCGCTATATCGATGGCGTGTTCTTCAATATTTTTGGCGTGTTTTCGATCAATTATTTGACCACCACGATCAAGATCAGCCGCACGCAGGCGCTGCTCGGTGTGATGGCTGCGGCGCTGGTGATGTGTTTCACCATCCCGTTCTTCGGTCGCCTGTCGGATCGTATCGGGCGCACCAAGGTCTACATGTGGGGCGCAATCATCACCGCGCTGTCCGCGTTCCCCGGCTTCTGGATGATGAGCCAGAGCGGTGGCAACGTGATGGTGATCTGGCTTGCGATCATCATTCCATTCGGCATTTTTTACGCGTCGGTATACGGGCCGGAAGCCGCGCTGTTCTGTGACTTGTTCGACGCGAAAGTGCGCTACACGGGCATTTCGTTTGTGTACCAGTTCTCGGGGATTTTCGCGTCGGGCATCACGCCCATCATCGCAACTGCATTGTTGAAATCAGGCGGTGGTGAACCATGGCAGATTTGTATGTACGTCGTGTTCGCAGGGGCCGTTTCGGCGCTATGCGCGTGGCTGATCGGGCGGTCAAAACCGGTGGCCTGATTCGCGATGAGCCGCCCGGATGCTTGCATCCGGGTTGACGTTGTCTCGCTAGTGCAGCTCCATATAAGCCGCATTCACCGCGTTACCTAGCCGTTCCATATCGAGAAGGAAATCAGCCAGATAGCGCTTCAGTCCGTAGGCGAGCACTTCGTCAATGGTGCCGTAGCGCAGGCGGGCATTTATTTCAGCGGCGATGCGGCGCGGCATGCGACCGCTTTGTGCGGGAAGTTCATCGAGCACGAGGGAGGCCTCATCGAGGCAGTAGCGCAATGAACGTGGCAGCTTTTCGTCGAAAATCATGATCTCAGCGACCCGGCGGGCGTCAATCACATCACGGTACGTATCGCGATACGCTTCCAACGCGGATACCGAGCGCAATACAGCGGAGAGCCGGTAGTAGTCGGTTTCGTTGTCTTCTTCTTTTTCGTCAAAAGTATCGGGCGCCTCCTGCGCGTATTTGACGTTCAAAATCCTGGCCGTGTTGTCAGCCCTCTCGATGAAGGTGCCGAGGCGCGTGAAGTGATACGGCTGATCGCGTCGCGCGGTTGCGAAAGTCACGCCGCGGAAGAGGTGCGAGCGTTCTTTCACCCATTCAAAAAATTCGTTACCCGTCATCATCGGGTCAATGATGCGCACTTTGTCCTGGAGCTGCAGCCATGTGTCGTTGACGTTTTCCCACATTTCGCTGGTGATCGAGCCGCGCACGGCGCGCGCGTTTTTACGCATCGACTCGAAACAGTTGCGGATGGACGACGGATGCTTTTTGTCCCAAGCGAGAAACGCGATCACGTTGACGTAGGTCGCGGGCAGGTTGGTTTCAGCGAATGCGCCTTGCGCCTCGGTAATCACAATCGGTGTCATCGCGCCACCGGAATCAGCTGCGCGGTCGAGCATCGCGAGGGATTGCGTGACATCCAGAATACGTGCCATATTTTCGGCGCGCTCAAGATAACGGCTCATCCAGTAGAGGTGGGAGGCAACGCGGCTCAGCATGTTCACTTGCCCTCCGCTTCGGTTTTGCCCTCGACGCCGCCCTCGGCGTCACCCAATACCCAGGTATCTTTAGTGCCGCCGCCTTGGGATGAGTTGACGACCAGCGAGCCTTCGCGCAACGCGACGCGCGTGAGGCCGCCGGGCACCATGCGCACCTCGCGTCCCGTGAGCACAAATGGCCGCAAATCAATATGTCGCGGCGCGATGCCGGAGTCCACAAACGTCGGGCAGCTTGAGAGTGACAACGTGGGCTGCGCGATGTAATTGTTTGGGTTCGCTTTCACCACCGCCGCGAAGTCTTCAACCTCTTTCGCAGTGGCGGCTGGGCCGACAAGCATGCCGTAACCACCGGCACCGTGAACCTCTTTCACGACCAGATTTTTCATGTTCGCGAGCACGTACGACAGCTCGCTCGGCTTTCTGCATTGATAGGTCAGCACGTTGTTCAAAATCGGCTCTTCGTTGAGATAGAACTTGATCATGTCCGGCACATACGGATAGATCGATTTGTCATCGGCCACACCCGTGCCAATCGCGTTGCAAATAACGATGTTGCCTTTTGCATAGCACTGGAACAAGCCGGGCACGCCGAGCGCCGAATCTTCGCGGAATGCGAGTGGATCAAGGAACACGTCATCAAGGCGGCGATACATCACGTCGACGCGTTGCGGGCCGCGCGTGGTGCGCATATAGACGTAGTCATCTTTCACAAACAGGTCTGAACCCTCCACCAGTTCAATGCCCATTTGCTGCGCAAGAAATGTGTGTTCGAAGTACGCGCTGTTGTAGCGACCGGGCGTCAGCAACACGACCGTCGGGTTGTCGATATCGGTGGATTCGCGCAGCGTTTGCAGCAGCATCGCGGGGTAGTGTTCGACCGGGCGCACCGTTTGTTTAAGGAACAATTCCGGGAACAAGCGCATCATCATCTTGCGATTCATCAGCATGTACGACACGCCGGAAGGCACGCGCAGATTGTCTTCCAGCACGTAATACTTGCCGTCGTTATTGCGCACGATGTCCACGCCGGCCATTGAGGCGTACGTGTCATGCGGCAATTTCACGCCGACCATTTTGGTCTGGAACTGCGCGTTTCCTTCGATCTGTTCGCGCGGAATCAGACCTGCTTTGAGAATCGCCTGATCGTGATAGACGTCGGCGAGAAACTTGTTGATTGCGGTCACGCGTTGCGTGAGGCCTTTTTCAAGATACGTCCATTCGTCTGCCGTGATAATGCGCGGAATCACATCCGACGGAATCAGTCGCTCGGTGCCGCTTTCATCGCCGTACACCGTGAACGTGATGCCGATCCGGCGGAACAGCAAGTCAGCTTGCGCGCGACGCTGCGTTAACGCCTGCTCGGGAGTCGCCTCAAGCCACTGGTTGTACGCTTGATAGTGCTCGCGCGGGCCAAACCGAAGGGGTGGCATCGGCGGCATTGGCTTGGCTTTTGCCATCACCTCCGACGATTGCAGTTGTGACTGAAATTGCCCCTGGGTCTGGGATTGCGACGGCGCAAGTGAAGCGAGCATTTCGTCGAAATGGCTGGCAGGCGGAGGTGTAATGGTGTGCATGATCATGGCGTCGCGGCAACTGAACTTTTGCAATAGTAAGCAAACGGTGTGCCGTTGTCTTTTGGCAGCTCGACGGGCGTGTTTAGGCAATACAGCTTTTCCGCAAAAAGCCATTTTTGATTGGGCTTAAGCACCTAAAACGTCATAAGTCGAGTTTAGCGAATTAAATGTTTTAGGCCCCGGTAAATAGGCCTTAAAGAAAAAAGCTGATAATCAAATGGAGTCGCGGCGTACGAGGCGAGCAACTCGCCACGTAGAATTCAGTTGGATGTCTTTCCCCTCTCGTTACGAGCTGGAGCTTGGCGTGCGCTACGTGCGTGCCAAGCGTCGCAACAGTTTCATCTCCTTCATCTCGCTCATCTCGATGCTTGGCATTGCCTTGGGTGTCGCAGCACTCATCATCGTCATTTCGGTGATGAACGGATTCCAGAGCGAGTTGCGTGAGCGCATGCTGGCCGCCACGGCGCACGTGGAAGTCAAAGGTCTCGACGGCCCGATGAACGATTGGCAAAGTGTTGCCACGATCCTCAAGAAAAATCCTGAAGTGCAAGCCATCGCACCGTACGTGCAGGGCGAGGGCCTTTGGGTCAACGGCGAAATCAACAAACCATCTCTGGTGCGCGGCATCGATCCGGCGACTGAAGTGCTGGTCGCCACGGTGCAGCAGCACATGAAAGTCGGCACGCTGGATATGCTCAAACGCGGTGAATGGGGCGTGATTCTCGGCATTGATCTGGCGCGCAGCCTTGGTGTTCGCGTCGGCGAAAAGGTGGCGCTGGTCACGCCGCAAGGCACCGTGACGCCTGCGGGTACGGTACCGCGCGTGAGGAGTTTTACCGTCACTGGTTTGTTCGAAATTGGCTGGATCGAAGCGGATTCGCGCGTTGCCTTGATTCATGTCAACGACGCGCAGCGGCTCTATCAGTTTGGCGATGCAGTCACCGGCATTCGCGTGAAACTGAACGATTTGATGCAGGCACGTGCGGTCGCGGACGGCTGGCTGCGCACGCTGCCGCCGGGGCTCAATGTGTCGGACTGGACGACGCAGAACGCGAGCTTTTTTAAGGCGGTGCAGCTTGAAAAGAAGGTTATGTTCATCATCCTCACGCTGATTGTTGCTGTTGCTGCATTCAACCTGGTGAGCACGCTGGTGATGGTGGTCACTGATAAAGAATCGGACATTGCAATCCTGCGTACGCTGGGTGCGCGACCGCTGAGCATCATGCAAATTTTTGTCGTGCAAGGCGCGATTATTGGCGTCATCGGCACGTTGATTGGCTTGACACTCGGCCTAGCGGTGGCGCTCAATATTGATCTGGTTGTGGGCACAATCGAAAAAGTGTTCGGCGTTACCTTCATCGACAAAACGGTGTACCTGATTACCGAATTACCCTCGAAAGTGATACCGGGTGACGTGCTATTTATCGTGTTGATGAGTCTTGGTCTGTCGCTACTTGCGACGCTGTGGCCCAGCTGGCGCGCAAGTCGTATCAATCCGGCGGAGGCATTGCGTTATGACTAGCGCCATCGTGCTTTCAGCAACCGGTCTCGGCAAAACGTACGAGAGCGGTCCGGCGCGAACGGAGGTGTTGGCCGACGTGTCGTTCACGGTGGCGGCTGGCGAATCAGTCGCAATTATTGGTGCGTCCGGCTCCGGCAAAAGCACGCTGCTGCATTTGCTGGGTGGGCTGGATGCGCCGAGCTCCGGTACGGTCGTTTTACTCGGGCAGCCGTTAGCCAAATTATCCGATGCAGCGCGTGGCGATCTGCGCAACCAATCGCTCGGCTTCGTCTACCAGTTTCATCACTTGTTGGCGGAACTCACCGCGGTGCAAAACGTAGCGCTGGCATTGCGTATTCGCCGCACTAAACCCTCGATTGCCGAGGCAAAAGCGACAACCTTGCTGGAGTCGGTCGGTCTCGGCCATCGTCTGCAACATTTACCGTCCGAGTTGTCCGGTGGCGAACGGCAACGTGTGGCCATCGCCCGGGCACTGGTCACCGAGCCTGCGTGTGTGCTGGCGGACGAGCCGACCGGCAATCTCGATCAGGAAAACGGCGACCGCGTGTTCGAAATGTTGTGCGAGGCCACACGCAGCCGCAATGCGTCGCTGGTGCTGGTGACCCACGACCGGGCTCTGGCCGCACGATGTGATCGTGTGCTGCATTTGACGCGCGGGCGGCTGGTGCCGCCAGTGGTTTTTGCAGCAGAGGAAACCGTCGTTGCCCCCTAACCAGCGCGTCGCGATTGGCTGGCTGTTCGCTGGCATATCGCTGTTTGCCACCATGGACGCAGCGGCGAAATGGGTGTCGCGCACCTATCCGCTCACTGCCGCCGTGTGGCTACGCTACCTGGTGCCGACCTTGCTGGTGGGTGGGTATCTGGTGGCGACGCGGGGGTTTAAGTTTGCGCATGCTGCGCGACCGGGTATTCAAATTTTGCGCGGCATCACGCTGGTGATCAGCACGCTGTGCTTCTGGACGGCGCTATCGCATCTACCGTTGGTCGAGGCAGCCACAGTGTCGTTTATCGGCCCGACGATAGTGGTTATTTTTGCCGCGCTGCTGCTTGGCGAGCGGCCCAAGCGCACGCACTGGATTGCACTTGCCATTGGCTTTCTTGGGGTGCTGATTGCGTTGCGACCGGGGATTGCGCATGCAGGCGTCGGTGCGATTGCAGCGCTGGCGTCAGCGGCTTTTTATTCGCTGTATCTTGTGCTGACACGCAAGGTTGCCGGCGAGGCGGACGCATTGGTGTTGCTCTTCCACGCCAATGCTATCGGCGCTCTGGCGCTCACGGTCATTTCGCCAGCTACGGCGCGCATGCCCATGATCCTGGCTGAGTGGATGATCCTGCCTGCCCTGGGCGTGTTCGGCGCGCTGGGGCATTGGTGCATGATCAAAGCATATTCCCATGCCGATGCGGCAACGCTCGCACCATTTATGTATGTCCAGCTGCTGGTAGCCACGTTTTATGGCTGGTTGATTTATGACAATTTGCCGGACGGCTTTACGCTGCTGGGCATGATCGTGATTCTCGCTAGTGGCCTTTATGTCTTAAACGAAGGTCGCAAGACCGATCGCGCGCTGCAGTCAGCCCGAGCAGATGAGGTTTCGGCTACCCCTGAGTAGATTTCGTCGCAGGGGCCAGCAGCATTTTCAACCAGGCGCAGAACTCTCCTGCGGGCATCGGATTGGCAAACAGAAATCCCTGCATTGCCCGGCAGCCGAGTGACTCAAGGCACTGGCGTTGCGCTTCGGTTTCCACGCCCTCAGCGACCGCCGTCAGCCCGAGTCCTTGCGCCAGTTCTAGAATTGAATTTACGATAGCAGCAGCGCTGTGGGTTCCGGGCAGTTCGACGATGAAACTGCGATCGATCTTGAGCTTTTCGATGGGCAACGTGCGCAGCCGCGATAGCGACGAAAATCCGGTGCCAAAGTCATCAATGGCGAGCGTAATATTTTCTTTGCGAAGCGTGGCGAGCGACATCGGTACCGTCGGATCTTCGCTCATCAGCA
>JANXNO010000060.1 GCA_025354075.1 Burkholderiales bacterium
CCTGATGTCAGACCTCCGGTGAAAGCGCCCGTACAAGTGACAGTCAACGTATCAGTGGTTGCGGAACCTTCGGTAACGGTGGCAGTTGCCTTCGTCACGTTGTACACAGCAGGTGACTGGTTGTCGTTCACTGTCACAGCCGTGGTTGGCGGTGCAACAACGGTGCCACCAACGGTTGTATTGGTGATCGTCACAGTGCCTGTTTGAACCGGATTAGAGCCAGCATCAGCAGCGCGAGGCGTAACAGTCACGTTTTGCGGAGCAGAACAGTCTGCGAAGGACAACGTCGCCGGGGCAACTGTAAACGCTGCCGCATTGTTACCCGCCACCGATAACGTTACTGGTGTCGGCGTACCGATGGTGCCGGTACAGCTAACGGCGATCGTCTGAGCAGCGCCACCTTCAGCGAAAGTCAAGGTCGCGGGCGTACGGGTGAAGGTTACGTTTGTCGCAGCAACGGCCTTGACAAATGTGAATGACGCCGCGATGGCGGGCACGTCGGCAAGACCACAACCGGTCGCCGACGTAGCCGTGGCAAGAACTGCACCACTGCCCAAAGAAATCGCGTACGAAGCGTTTGTAGCCGTGGCTTGAGGCGCAATTGTGAACGTACCCAAGGCGATGCTACTTCCAGGGCTGACAGCGTTCGCACCAGTGGTGATGTTGCTCCCAAGATCCCCGCTAGCAACCGCAGTAATTGGCGTTGGATTCACAAAGCCTTGTGCGATGTCTGGAAACGCCGCAGCTACCGTTCTCGCAATTAAATTAAATCTATTTGCGTCCGGAGCAGTACTTACAAACTGCAATGTCGAGCCGCATACAAATTCCGTGGTGGTATTCACGCACACTGTGACGTCTTGACTACCAGCACCGGGAGTGAAAGTTGCGGTGGGAGCGCCAGCACAGGTTGTACCAGCCACGATTGATGTAGTTATTGCGGCGCCTGACGTGCCTGCCAGCGACAGAGTCGCGGCCAAAACAACAGTTGGCAATGCAAGCTTAAATTTTGAGGAGAACATGCGTTGATCCATTCGAGAATTACGGAAGTTTGCGGCCTGAAGAGGCCTTGACTGTGTTGATGTCACCAGTGTTGATAGCGCCATCTCGATTGACGTCGAAACGAGCCGTAGGTGTCAAGGTGCCCGACTGCGCTTTGACTTGATTTATGTCGCCCGCATTGGTAGCTCTGTCGTTTTGCACGTCGCCCAGCAAAAAGCCGATCGTGAGATCTGCATTAAGGCCAGAACCGTTGACGTTCGACAGGCGAATCCGCACGCGAGACTGATCAACCACACCTGCCAGCAATATGCTTGCGCTGTTCGTTGCCCCGTCAAAAGTTACTGAGCTGACTGTGGGGTTAGCGGCACAGGCGACAGCAGCAGTACCGTTCCAAACCAGACAGCTAACGACACTGCCGGTGCCCGATGTTGGCGCTGCGTTAAAAGTCATTACTGCAGTAAATTGGTCCAACGACGCGCCTGCACCACGACGCGGCTCGGTCGTTATTGTCGTGTCCGATGCCGCAGCAGCAGTCGTCGCACCCGCACCAAACGCAGCCACAATTGCGATATCCCGATTGCCTGCTAAGCTTCCCGTATGCAACCCACGTGCAGCCCCCCCCGTCAAAGCAATAGTCGGAGCTGGAGCCCCCGCGATATTGAACGTCTTAACCTGCATGCCTGGGGTTGTGCTAGCGTAAGAGTAATTACCTTCGCTGTCGAAAGTAACCGTAGAACTGCAAAGTGCAGAGGTCGTGCAACCAGCGGCCATTTTTGCGGTGAACCTAAATAGCTTCAGGCCGGATGGTGTCACAACTGCGGTATCAATAGTATTGATGTTGCCTGGGTTCAAACATAAGCCGGTTGACGCTTGGTCGGGTAAGTCAGGCCAGCCTACCGAGCCATTGGCTGATGCGACGGCTCCTAGTGGTCGAATAGCTGTGTCAATCCAGCCCATAACAGCTTGATCAGTCGCAGTTGGTGCCGTTGGCGGGATGTCAGTAGCCGGGTATTGAGCTGCGGCAATGCGACATTTTGTGTACTGCTCGTCAATGACCACGTTGGTAAGGTGCAATCCGTTGTACTTGACCTTGAGACCGAGGCCGCTTTCAGCGCCCGTCGTGTTGGTTGCGGTGACGGCTGAATCATCGCTGTAGACACCGTAAAAGGTGAATTGCGTCCCCGCAGGAATGTTTTGGGTTGAGCCAGCAATGGTTGCGCCGCCGACGGTCAGTCGCGGATCGACTGTCTGCAGTGCATGCACCGCTGTGGACATTACGCTTAGCGACGCTATCAACGCCCCTACGGATCGCTTGAAATTTTGCACGGCAATTTTCCCCGTTGAATTCATATCAGTTCGCATCGTACACGCCCTTGGCAAGCCTGTGAAGGTTAGAAGCAACAATTGCTCAAAATAACTTAATAAATCGTCATGAGTTGTGACATTTAGAAACTTTCGGGGGCTTTTGCCACGTTGCCCCCGGGTCATAAGCTGGATTCGAGACGCAAAAATAGTCGTCAACGGTAAAAACGTAATCCGCTAACTTTTATCGACATTTTTTGCAATATTTTTTGCCTGTAACGAAACAGCGCCGGGTCATCAACATTCCCGGTCGCTGAATACGGTTGAATTCGCACAATCATAGATCGAAAAATGTCAACGTCATAGTATTTTTTATTTGGCGGCGATTACTGGCCGCGGAGACCGCTGAGGCGTTCGCCATACGCAAGGTGCATTTGTGCGATGCGAGCACAGTGGCGACCGCGCCGGTGACATTAGGAAATACGTCGCCGGGCAAGGAGTTGCCGGCGATGGTGGCGGCCTGGACGCCTGCGCCTGCGCCCGTGACTGTGTCAGTGCGGCGCACGTCGAGATCAGTCTCAACTAAGACCGCAAGCGGCTTTCGCCATGCGTGGAGCAGTTTCCGCTCATTTACCCCCCCGATATGGCTTTTATGAGCTTGCATTGTCGTGTGAGCCCGCTGCTTCGTCTCCTACGTGATCGGGTGGGACTTTTGCTTGATCACAGCGCCGCGTTAATCCCGCAATGGGTGAACAGATAGTCGCGCACCAGCACGTTGGTGTTGCGCGACCCGGCTGGATTGATTGCACCGTTGATGGCGGTGGAGACGTTCATGCCGAGCATGACTCTGAGCAATATCAAACCGTCGCTGGTGGCGGAGAATTGGCCGTCGCCGTCCATGTCTGGTGTGCAGCGTTGGCCGGACGGGGCGTCGATGATGATGCGGGCGAGGCAGGCGCTGTACGTGCTTGAGTCGCTGCTTGGGCCGCAATAACCAAATACGACCAGCTTGTCGTTGCCGTAGAGCGCGCCGCCATTAACGTAACGTGTGGTTTGCGCAGGCACGGTGCCGGGGTCAGCGAGCAGCGTCCACGCGGTGCCAGCGCCGTTGAACGTAGGGTCGGGTGTGCCATCGTCGCGCAGGCGGCTGGCGCAGCTTTGCGCGCTGGAGGCACAGAAGCCAACGATAAGACTTTTGCCGTCCGGTAACGCAAACAGCGATTGGCCCGTGGCCGCGCTGCTGCCGCCCAACGCGACGGTGGCGTAGCCCAAGCCGTTGCCGTAAGTGCCGTCGAAGCCGGTGTTGCCGTAGCGCACCACGCACTGCCGCGTTTCGCTCGCCGCGGCGCTGACCTTGCAGGTGCCGCCGACGAGCAGTTTGCCGTCGGTTTGCAGGGCAGCGCTGTTGGCATAATCGAATACGCCGAGCACTGGCGTGGTCATGCTGCCACTCGCTCCAAACGTTGCGTCGAGCGCACCGGAGGGCGTGACTTTGGCTACGCAGAATTGATACATTGAGGTGGCCGAGCCAGCGTCGCAACCACCCACAGCGTACACCGAGCCCTCGGCCGCGATGGCCATGGCACCAGAGGTTGCAGACT
>JANXNO010000083.1 GCA_025354075.1 Burkholderiales bacterium
GTCAACGAGCCGCCGTTTTCTACGGCGAATTCACCCTTTTTGGGCATGTTGAAATCAAACGGCGCGCCACCAATGAGCCAGCCGACAACGCCGGTCGCCAGCACAATGAGCACGGGCACCAGGAACATGCTTCGCAGTTGCCCCGTCGCTTCAAACTTGGCCTGTGCCCAGCGTCGATAAAACCAGGCGATAACGAAACCTACGCCCCATCCGATCACGCCGGTCAAATGCCCCGTCTCCCACAATGGCTCAGGGAACGAAAAACCGCCTTTGCTCAAAAAAAACGGTCCGAAATGTTTGGCGTCCGCGATGTCGGGCAACAGTTCGGTGAACAGCAAATACCACATCAAAAGCTGAAGCAGCACCGGCACGTTGCGGAAGAATTCGACATACGCCTGACATAAGCCGCGCACCAAGCCGTTGCGCGAAAAACGACCGATGCCGACCAGTGTGCCAAGAATCGTGGTGAGAATGATGCCTACGATGGCCACCCGCAGCGTGTTGCTGATGCCGATCAGGAAGGCTTTCCAGTAGGGATTGTTGGAATCAAACGGAATCAGCGATTCGCCAATGTCGAATCCTGCGGGTGCCGTCAAAAAATCGAAGCCGCTTTTGATGCCTCGAATGCGCATATTTTCGGCGGTGTTGTGCGCCAAAAACCAAACCGCTCCGCCAATGACTGCAACTGCAATGATCTGGTAGAGCAGCCCTCTAAAGGCCGCGCTTCGCCACGACCAGTCACGTTTAGTCGGTGGTTTTCTTGGTGCAACTGCCATGCATGTCCCCGCAAAGAATTGTTATCCGGTGGTCAGGACTTCTTTTTTGTTCCTGTTAGGGTGAAGCGGCTCACTGCATCAATACGCAACGAACCACCCTCACCCTAACCCTCTCCCGCTTGCGGGAGAGGGGACGAGTCGCTAACTGTTCTTAGCGGACTGGGTAGGCGTACATCAAGCCACCCTTGTTCCAGAGGTTATTTGCGCCACGTGGCAATTTCAAAGGCGATTTCGGGCCTACATTGCGCTCGAAAATTTCACCGTAGTTGCCCGTCGCTTTAAGCGCTTTGGCCATCCACTCTTTGTCCAAACCGAGCAGTTTGCCCGTATCTTCCGTGGTGCCCAGAATGCGTTGAACGACTGGATCGGTGCTGGTTTTCATCTGATCGACGTTGGCTTGCGTGATGCCATATTCTTCGGCTTCAAGCAGGCCATAAACTACCCATTTGACGATGGCGAACCACTCGTCATCACCGCGACGCACCATTGGGCCGAGCGGCTCTTTGGAGATCAGTTGTGGCAGGATGATGTGCTCATCCGGAACCTTGGCTTCTTTGTTACGAACTGAGGCCAAGCCTGATGCGTCCGTGGTGTAGGCGATGCAACGACCGGCGAAATACGCGCCGGTTGCGGCTTCTACTTTTTCGAACACGACAGGTTTGATGCCGAGGCCATTGGCTTTGGAGAAGTCGGTCAGGTTTTTCTCGGTCGTGGTGCCGGACTGTACGCAGACGGTTTGACCCTTGAGCTGCTTGGCATCCTTGATCTTCGACTTGGTGGTGACCATGAAGCCCTGACCGTCGTAGTAGGTCACAGCCGTTTGGTGCAGGCCGAGCGATGCATCACGGGTCAGCGAGAACGTGGTGTTACGTGCGAGGATGTCGATTTCGCCCGATTGCAGTGCGGCGAAGCGCTGCTGCGCGTTCAGGGGAACCCATTTCACCTTGGTCGCGTCGCCCAAAACGGCGGCGGCGATGGCTTTACACGTGTCGGCGTCGAGGCCGGTCCAGTTGCCAGCCGAGTCCGCTTGCGAAAAACCGGCAAGCCCGGTGTTCACGCCGCAAACGATCTGTCCTTTGGCCTTGATGGCGTCAAGCGTTTTGCCCGCGTGCGCTGGCAGTGAGGCCAGAACGCCTGTGGCCAAGAGTGCGCTGAGCAGAACTTTCGTTGTTGTACGGGTCATTAATAGGTCTCCTTGAAATGGTGCGCATCGAGTGCGCGATATGAGCGTGTTGCAGCGTTGAAGCGCTTACCGTTCGGCGGGCATTACACCAGACAACCAGTGCGTTTGCATAGATGCAGACATACGCAAACGGCATGCCATGATACGTAATTCAGAAAAAGCTCGGATTAAGTTGCCAAAGCGCGGGAAATCCCTAATCCGTTGATAGCTGCCGGGTTTGAGCAGTAGGAGCGGCGTGCCGCGACCTCTGTTTCGTCTACCAGAGGCGGGTCGCGGCGAGCCGCTCCTACACCCTGCGCAACTACCCAATCAAATGCAGCTCAAGCGACGCCACGCCGCGCTGCGTGCCAAGCAACACCACCGAATCGCCTGCCTCAAAAACAAACGCCTCCCCCGGCCGCGCAATTCGCGATCGGCCGCGCCGAACCAACGTGATTTCGACCTCGCCGCCGCGAAACGTCGTTGCCACTTCGCCCCAGTTGCGTCCCACCGCATTCGCCGAGTCGCTTAAATGAACGGTGTGCAGGATGCGCGCATCCGCCTCGCTTTCGTTGCCGTCGCTGGCACCGCGATAGAAGCCCTGAAACAGGCTGTAACGCTCTTCGCGCACCGCGCGGATTCGTTTGAGCACCTGCGACAGTGGCGTGCCGAGCAGCAGCAGCGAATGCGACGCCAGCATCAACGACCCTTCCAGCACTTCGGGCACCACCTCCGTTGCACCAGCGGCGAGCAGACGCTCAATCGGTTCATCGTCGGTGGTGCGCACCACGATGGGGAGTTCCGGGTGAATAGACTTGGCGGTGCCGATGATTTTCAGCGCCGCATCGATGTCCACAAAAGACACCACCAGCGCCCGAGCTCGCTCAGCACCCGCCGCCACCAACGCTTCGCGCCGCTGCGCGTCGCCGAACACCACATTGCCGCCCGCAGAACTGCCCATCGCCTCGCGCACTCGCTCCGGATCATGATCCAGCGCGACAAAACGTACATTTTCTGCCTCCAGCAAGCGCGCCAGATATTGCCCGCTGCGTCCATAGCCACAGATGATCACATGATCCTGGCGCTCCATGGTTTGGCTGGCGATCTTGAAAATATCGGCGGAACGCGCCAGAAAGTCGTTCGCCGTGATGCGCTTGTTGACCCGTTCGGCGAGTCGAGGCAAAAACGGCGCGGCGAGCATTGACAACAGCATCGCCGCAATGACGATCTGCGCCGCGCGCGGATCCAACGCGCCGGTGGTCAGACCGAGCGTGAGGATGACAAAGCCGAACTCGCCGCCGGGCGACAACAGCGCCGCGGCGATATTGGCATCCGCCGCTTTCAGTCCAAAACGTCGTGCCAGCGGTTGCAATATGGCCGTCTTGCCCATCAGCAAAATCGCCAGTGTCATCACCACCCAGCCGAGCTGCGTCGCAACGAATCCACCGTCCAACTGCATGCCGACCGAGATGAAAAACATGCCCAGCAGCACGTCGCGAAACGGCCGGATGTCGTCTTCCACTTGCAGCTTGTATTCCGTCTCCGCGATGAGCATCCCCGCCACGAATGCGCCCAGCGCATGCGGCAAGCCCGCCAGGTGACACAGCCATGCCAAAAGTAGTGTCACCAGCAACACGTTGAGCATAAAAAGCTCGCTGGTTTTGCGCTGCGCCACGATGCGGAACCACGCGCGCAACACCGGCTGGCCAAAGCCCAGCAACAGACCAAGCAGCACGGCGACCTTGGTCACGATCCAGCCGATTTCGATCATGCCCATGCTGCTGCGACCACCCAATGCGGGTAGCAAAATCAGCAGCGGCACCACCGCCAGATCCTGAAACAGCAGCACGCCGATTACCGGGCGAGCCACGGGCGACGACAGCTCGTTTCGCTCCGCCAGCAACTTGATGCCTATTGCGGTGGACGACATGGCCAGCGCCGCGCCGAGCACGATGGCTGACGCCAACGTTTGCGAAAACGCCAGCGCGATGGCTGCGAACACCAGCATCGACAGCAGGAACTGTGTAGTGCCCAGGCCCAACACCAATCGCCGCATCGAGCGAAATTGTGGAAGCGAAAACTCAAGCCCGATCGAGAACATCAAAAACACGATGCCGTATTCCGCGATCTCTTTTGCCTGCGCCGAATCGGGAATCAGCTTGAACGCCTGTGGCCCGAGCAGCATGCCGACAATCAAATAGCCGAGCAGTGACGGCAACCGCAAACGCCGACAAACGCCCACCGACAGCACGCTGGCAGCGAGCACGATGACTATGAGGGCAAGCGGAGAATTCATATTGACTCCGAATCTAGCATTCCGCACCACTTGTAAAGCGTGGCCTACACTCATCGCATGCTTGACCGCTTCGCGCTACCTCTGTTTGCCGCCCCTCACCGCCTCGTCGCGAGCGCCTGTTTGCGTGCGGGCCTCAGCGCAAACGCAGTGACGATGATCGGTGCCGTGACCGGTCTGGCCGCATTGCCAACGCTCGCCGCGCAGCACCCCAGCTGGGCATTGGCTTTAATCCTCGTTAATCGTTTTCTCGACGGCGTCGACGGCACGATGACGCGCAAGGGCGTGACCGGCCCCACAGATCGCGGCGCGTTTCTGGACACGGTCTGCGATTTTTTGTTCTACGCGGCTGTGCCGCTCGGTTTTGCGCTGGCCGAGCCCGCAGTCAACGCGTTGCCCGCCGCCGTGCTACTCGCCAGCTTCATCGGCAGCGCCACCACATTTCTCGCCTTCGCTGTGGCCGCAGCCAAACGCGGCATGATGAGCCCGACATATCCGAACAAAGGCTTCTACTACCTCGGCGGCCTCACCGAAGGCACCGAGACGGTTCTCCTGTTCTGCGCAATGTGCCTGTGGCCGCAACACTTTGCGTCGCTGGCGTACGGCTTCGCTGCGGCGTGCGCCGTGACCACGATGACGCGTTTGTATTTTGGAGTGCGCAGCCTGTAGGAGGGCTGCAAGCCGCGATCCGACGAGGCTAGCGCTGGCCATAGAGCGCCTTTGCCGATGCCAGCTCTATCGTCGGTATCTTCGCAACGTGCTGATCAAAAAATGTAACGCGACACTACGCACGATCCTGTACGCTCACTTGTAAATGAAAAAACATGCGGCGGCGTGAATCCACATCCTCAATCGGGCGAAAGTCCTCAAGCATTGCCACCCGATCCGCTCGTCGACAGTGCGGTGACCCATGACCAGCCTTCGCTGGACGCAGGACTGACCACCGAGCAGAGCGCTACCGCGTCCGTCCCGATGCTTCCCACCGCGCCTACCGCAACTTCCGCGCCCGTGGTGCGCGTTGAAGGTCTCGCAGAAACACTGCACGACGTGCGCCACGAGTTGGCACTCATCAGCCATGCCACCAAGTATGAATGGGTGAACAAGCGGCTGATCCTGTTCCGCAACGCGCTCATTGCAATGAGCATCCTCGTCGTCGTGATTGTGGCGGCAGTCGCGTGCTATCGCGAAGCGTATCGGCAGACCATGACGGTTGCGGCGTTTGACGTGCCCGAATCGCTTGCTGAGCGGGGCATCACCGGACAAGTGGTGGCAAAAGCCGTGTTTGATGAGCTCATCATCCGACGGGATCTGGTGACAAATTTAGAAGCGGGCGAACTCAAAGGCGCATGGGCCGAAAACCGGGCCGACGTGGCGATTCCCGAAGCCAAGTTCACGCTGCAATCGGTATTTCGTTACCTGCGCTACATGACGGGCAATGAAATTGCCGTAGACGGTGAAATCATTTTGAACGGCGACAACGCCACGATGAAGGTGCGCGTGGCGGGCCGTCCGCCAACCATTGTCACCGGTCCGATGAGCGATTGGCAAAAACTGGTCGGCGCATTGGCCAACGGTGTGCTGGAGGTGACGCAGCCCGCCGTACTCGCCGGTTACCTCGGCGCACAAGCCAAAACCCCGGAGGATTTGCGGGCACTGTCCAAACACCTCATCAAAATGCAGAACGCCGCTGTTCGGCCTCGCCCTGCCGTGATGTCGGTCGCTTACGACGCCTACGGTAGCGCGCTGCTGCGCCAGGGCAAGACTGATGAAGCCCAAGCCGCGTTCGCTGAAGCGATGGCGCTGGACAACACTAACGGAGTGGCGGTGATTAACGCCGCGAACCTGCAAAGCGTGCGGCGCAATTATGTGGACGCCGCCGTGTTGTACAGACAGGCACAGAGCATGCGCTTGCCGGGCACCGTTAAGGCGCGAGCGCTGCTACGACGCCTTGCAGGCGCAATCAATTCAGGCGACTGTCCAGCCGCAGCCCAAGCGCTGAGCGAAGCAAAGGCTTCACCCGACTATCGTGTGAGCGAAACTGCATCGGGCGAGGAGGCCTATTACATCGTGCAGTGCGAGTTTGAGGAGGCACGCGCCGTCGCGTTGATCGAGCGGCATGCCACGCTTCACCCCGACGCGAGCCGCAACATCAATGCATTAGGTCTGATACAAGGAACTCGACCTGAGCGTCGCTACCTTGACGAAGCGATCGCCGCCTTTCGCAAAGCTATTGCGGCAGGTGTCGAAGACAGCTTGCTGTAT
>JANXNO010000168.1 GCA_025354075.1 Burkholderiales bacterium
CCACGCTTTGCACGTATAACTTTTTAATAGTACAAATCATAAATTGCTGGTTTGTCTTGTAAGCGGCTGATTTTCCTGCGCTATGTTTGTTTAAAGCGTGATGGTGTGGATATAACAAGTTGCGCGACGGATCGCGATGGCTCGTATGTCGGCTCTCGTAAGCCCTCATCGCGAAGCGATCAAATATCGGCTCGACGGATCCCCGTTGATTGGCCCCGAGAAGCGGAAGAAAAAAGCGATCAGAACGAAAAACTGTTTGAGCGATAGCGAGTTTTTTCGTTCCGCTTTTTTCTGAGCATCGCAGGAATAGGCCAATCTCCGGGGTCGCCTTTTTTGGGTTACCTTTTTTGGCGAAGCAAAAAAGGTAACTCGCCGTCAGGCGAAACAGACGCGTGGCATACGAACCACTTCATTCCACCAGCCCCCTCACCCTAACCCTCTCCCGCTTGCGGGAGAGGGGACAAAGCCACGAACCCGCGAACGTTCCCGGTATCACCTACCGATACCATCAGCCACCTCCTGCGCTACTGGCGTGCGCGACCCGTGACGCGCCACCCCAGCGCCCCTAACTTTCGCCTCACGGGCATGTGCCCGGAACGGGAGAGACTCTTTTGAACATCATCAATCTTGTGGCAGCTTTGGGCACGGCGGCGCTGGCAACCGCGTGTGTGGTGGTGCCTGTTGGCCCGGACGGTCGGCCTTACAGTGGCTACGGCAACTACCCTGCTTACCCTGCGGGCAGCGCGCTGGCGGTGGCTCCGCTGGCGCCACCGGTGCCCAGCGTTGCCGTGATGAATGCGCGGCTTTATCCCGCTAATGATTTGGCGCAACCGGGCGGCATGGCGGTGGGCCAGGTTACCAATTTTCTGGATGGTAGGGGTGCGTTTTCAGTGACGATTGCAGGCGAACAGTTCAATGGCGAAGCCACGCGCTCAGGTCGCACGTCCCGCGAGGGCGTGGCCAATGCGATCGGGGCTCGTGGTGGCACGCTAAGCTGCACGTACTTGCTCAACAATCCGACGCAGGGCTCCGGTCAATGCAGTGTTAACACCGGCGCGCGCTTTCAGTTGCACCTTGGCGGCTGACCGCTGTCACGCGGCAGCATTCAACGTTGCACGTTAAAAAGCGCCCAGCTTAGCCGCAGCGGCAATGCGCCTGACCTTGCCCTGCTCGCTGATCGGCGTTTTCCAGAGCGCGAGCAGATAGGGTTCCGCGACCTTGATGAAACCGGCGCGACGATATACGGCTTCGGCTTGATGGTCTGTGACATAGCACCAGATGGCCGCGCCGTCGGTGAGGGCACTGTGGGCGGCGCGCAGCAGGATTTCTGCGATGCCGCCGTGCTCATGGAGCCAGGCGCGTTGCAGCGGTGAAAAGCGCTGATGAGCACGATCATCAATGCACAGTCCGCCGCATAAGTAATCACCCTGCCAGGCGCTGAAGTGCACGTAACCGGCGCAATCGGCACCGGCCATTGCGGCGAAGTGACGCGGAAATTGCGGGATTTCCTGCCCCAGCTTTCGACGGAACAAATGTGCGGCGATTGCAGGATCGGCAAGCTCCTGAACGAGGATGGTCTGGTTCAGCGCGGGGCGGTCACGCATGGCCGCGCGCGCCTGCTGCACGGCAAGTGCGGCGTCTGCTGACGACCATGCCGAGTGACTTTTCGCCTCGGTGCTGCGCCGTTTAAGCCAGTTGCCGAGCGCGTTGAACATAGTTCAGCTTTTCGCTAAAAGACCCATTAGGCAAGGGCTGAAAGCGCGATAAAGACAGATATCGACTTTATGCATAAAATACCACCAAGCCCATATTGATCAAGCGTTTCAGCGTAAAGCCGCTACTCAACGCGCGACCAAGTTTGGGTGCGACCGAACAACGGCGTGCCAATGTAGCCCTTCACGTCGAGCTTTTTGTTGTCCTCGCTCAACGTGAGTCGCGCCCGGTACACCTTGCCGTTAGCCGCGTCGAGAATGTCACCGCCGTCCCAGTGCGATTCGCCTTTTTTGATGTTGCGAATGATGGTGAGCCCGACCACCGGCTGGCCCTTGCGACTGTCGGTGCATTCTTCGCACTTTGAGTCCTGTTTCGCCGGGTCGAGCAGTTTTTCGATCTTGCCGGTAAACACGCCGCCAACCTCGGTGATACGAATCATCGCCTTTTCTTTGCCGGTGGCGTCGTCGACGGTTTTCCACAGGCCCGCCGGCGATTGCGCAAACGCGGACGACGCGATCAACCCGATGGCGCTAGTTAAAAGGCACAGCAAAGTGCGCGAAAATTTCATGGGATGCTCCTCATTTGACCGTTCACCAATGCGTACGCAGCGTTACGCGCCGCCGATGAAATCGCGCTTGCCGACCGCTACACCGGCGTGGCGCAGCAGGTTGTACGCGGTGGTCGAGTGGAAGTAAAAGTTCGGGAACGCGAAACCATTGAGGTAAGGCAGACCGACGAAATCGTGTGGCGTGCCAGCAATCGGAATGGTGATGATTTTTTTCTCGCTGCCCTCGAATTGCTCGGGCGTAAGCGTGGCGAGAAAGTCGCGCACTTTCTGGCAACGGGCTTTGAGTTCCGTGAAGGTCTTTTCGCTGTCGTCGTGCTTTGGGTTGTCGACGCCAGCAAGCCGTGCTGGTGCGCCCTTGGCGAAGTCGCAGGCGATTTGAATCTGCTTGGAAAACGGCAGCATGTCCGGGTAAATCCGCATGCTGGTGAGCACCGTCTCGTCTATCTTCCGCTCAGCGGCATAGGCCGCACCCTTGTCAAGCAGATGCATGAGATTGCCGAGGTAGCGATCAAAGACCGGAACCGACAGGTTGTACATAGAAATAGTCATAAAAAATCCTTTTGCGCGACACAGAGGTGCGCGAGCGAAAGCGATTGTAGGTGCATCCCGCGCGGGTGCGCCAGCAATCATGGTCATCGCCACGAACCGGCCCTGTCGCGTCAATCAAAATTTACCGGAGGGCGACCCATGGAACGACGCGATTTTCTCTCAGGCGCAATGGGGGCTGCGAGCGCTGCCGCAGCCTTTTCAGGGGTCATGCCCAGCATCGCCCATGCGCAAAGTTTGCCGAGCGTCAGCTGGCGGCTGACGTCCAGTTTTCCCAAATCACTCGACACGATTTATGGCGGGGCCGAGCAGTTTGCGCGCATCATCGATGGCCTCACCGGTGGCAAATTCAAGATTGCAATCGTCGAAGCGGCCGCCATCGCCCCGGCAAAAAATGCATTTGAAGCGGTGCAAACCGGCACGGTTGAATGCGCACACACGGCAGGATATTACTTTCTGGGCGTCAACAAAGCCCTGGCGTTTGACACCACGTTGCCATTTGGCATGAACCAGCGGCAACACAACGCGTGGGTCTATCAGGGTGGCGGGCAAGAACTGCTGCGTGACCTGTTTGGACAGTACAACATGGTGAACTTTCCGATGGGCAACACTGGCGCGCAAATGGGCGGCTGGTACAACAAGGAAATCCGTACGTTGGAGGACGTGAAGGGCCTGAAAATCCGTATCCCCGGCTTCGGCGCTGAAATCTGGAAGCGTCTGGGGGCTGAACCAGTCAGTTTGCCCGGCGGAGAAATCGCTGCGGCCTTGCGCGATAAAAAAATCGATGCCGGTGAATGGGTGGGGCCCTATGACGATGACAAACTGGGCCTGCCGCTGGTGGCGCGGTTTTACTACTACCCGGCTTGGTGGGAGCCTGCGGCTGCGCTTAGTTTGTATGTCAACAAGGCGGCATATGACGCACTGCCCGCTCCGTACAGGGAGGCTGTCACCGTGGCAACCGGATGGGTCAATCAATGGATGATGGCGGCGTATGACACACGAAACCCCGCCGCCTACAAAAAGATGATTGGCAGCGGCACGCGGGTGCAGTTGTTTCCGAACAGCTTCATGATCGCAGCCTATCGCAGCGCCTTCTCGATTTACGATGCGGAGGCCACGGTTAACCCGGCTTTCAAGAAGATTTATGAGCCGTGGAAGCGTTATCGCGCAGAGATTAACGAATGGCACAAAACCGCTGAAGCCGCGATGACCAATTTCCTGGTGAATTGGCGCGCGGAGGGCTGATCGCGGCGCTTTCAGTAGTAACATTTGGTTTGGTTTTAGGAGAAGTGCTGTGTGTCTTGCGACAGGCAGCGCTACCGTAGGCGTAATCCCCGGAGGATCGCTCAGGTTCCGATACTGAAACCAAACGCACATCTGGAGAGCGAGGCAGTCATTCGTAACTTACGCGTTAACGATGACGAGAGCCTCCGCCGAAGGGGCAAGTTTGTCGGCATGCGTGCCGCACCAAATGAATCTCTCAGGCACAAAGGACAGATCCGGGACGTCAATCTTTATTGAAAGAACACGTCCTATGTCTGTAGTTTCCGAACCTTCCGACGCGCTACTGCGCACCCCACTTTACGACCTGCATGTGAGCCTCGGCGCACGCATGGTGCCGTTCGCGGGCTACGATATGCCGGTGCAATATCCGCTCGGTGTCATGAAGGAGCACCTGCATACGAGAGCACACGCCGGACTGTTTGATGTGTCGCACATGGGGCAGGTGGAGCTGCACGGCGCAGACGCCGCAGACGCGCTCGAAACGCTGGTGCCGGTAGACGCGATCGGCATTGCACCGGGCAAACAACGTTACGCGCTGTTCACCAACGACGCGGGCGGCATTCTTGATGATTTGATGATCTTTAACGCCGGCAGTTATCTGCATGTGGTGGTGAACGCCGCGTGCAAAGCGCAGGACATTGCGCACCTGCGAAAACATATCGGTGATCGCTGTGAGATTCGCGTGCGTGATGATCTGGCGCTGCTTGCGTTGCAGGGGCCGGGGGCTGAGGCTGCGCTGAAGGGCATTGCTGTGGGCGATATTCCGCAGACGTTCATGGCGGGTGGGCGCTTGTTGCTGGCGGGCATTGACTGCCTCGTGACACGCTCCGGCTATACCGGTGAAGATGGCTTTGAAATCAGCGTTCCGGCCGCTCAGTGTGAAGCGCTGGCGAAGGCGCTGCTGGCGCGACCGAGCGTGCAACCGATTGGTTTGGGTGCGCGCGATTCGTTGCGCCTGGAAGCTGGCTTGTGTTTGTATGGCCACGATCTCGACACAATAACTACGCCGGTTGAAGCGTCGCTCAATTGGGCGATGCAAAAGGTGCGCCGCACCGGTGGCGAGCGCGCAGGTGGTTTCCCCGGTGCGAGCGTGATTCTTGGTCAGCTCGATAACCCAACTAGCGTCAAACGCAAACGCGTCGGACTGAAACCCGAAGGTCGCGCGCCGATTCGGGAAGGTGTGGAGTTGCGGGACGCCAGCGGCGCGAAGATCGGTGTTGTGACCAGTGGCGGCTTTGGGCCTACCGTGAACGGCCCGGTGATCATGGGTTACGTTGATGCTGCGCATGCCGCCGTTGGAACAAAAGTTAACGCGATGCTTCGCGGCGCGCCGACGCCCGTGACGGTTGTTGGCATGCCGTTTGCACCGCACGGGTATAAACGAGCTTA
>JANXNO010000094.1 GCA_025354075.1 Burkholderiales bacterium
GCCTTCACGTCCGCCAGCGCAGCTGCCACTTTTTCGTCCGAGGTGTGGCCCTGAATATCGAGGAAAAAATAGTATTCCCACAACCGGTCCGGTGACGGTCGCGACTCGAAATGCGTCATCGACACGCCGTGCCGTTTGAGGGGTTCGATCATGTCGACGACCGAGCCGGGCCGATTCGGTGCCGCGAGAATCAGGCTGGTTTTGTCGTTGCCAGAGGCCGATACATCCTGTCGCCCCAGCACCCAAAAACGCGTGGTGTTGTTCGGCGAATCTTCGATATTACGAAACAGGACTGGCACGTTGTAGCGCGTCGCGGCAAGCTCTCCGGCGATAGCCGCGCTGCCCGGTGTTTCGGCGGCCAATCGCGCCGCTTCGGCATTGCTGGCAACCGGCACGCGATCCGCGTTCGGCAAGTGTCGCGCCAGCCAGCCGGCCGTTTGCGCGAGCGACTGAGAGTGCGAATAGACCTTGGTCACGGTGTCGAGGCTCGGCTCAACACTCATCAAATTCTGCCGCACCCGAAAATCAATCTCTGCGCACACTTTGAGCGGGCTGGAAATCGATAAATCGAGCGTGCGGCCAACGAATCCCTCGGTCGAGTTCACCACCGGCACCACCGCGTAATCAGCCGTTTTGGCCTCGACCTGGCGAAACGCTTCGTCAATGGTGGGACAAGGCTCAAATCTCGGCGCGCTGCCAAAATGTTTGGCGGCGGCGGCGTGGCTGAAAGTGCCTTCTGGGCCCAAAAATGCAATCGCCAGCGGCTGCTCCAGCGCCATGCAATTACTGATCACTTCACGAAAAATCCGCGCGATGGAATCGTTAGACAGTGGCCCTGGATTGGCGGCCTGAATGCGGCGCAGAATCATCGCCTCGCGCTCCGGGCGATATAGCGGCGAGCCGGGCACCTTGACGTGCGCGACCTCGACGGCAATGCTCGCACGTTCGCAGATCAGCTTGAGCATCTGATCGTCGATGGAATCGATTTTTGTTCGGAGGGCGGAAAGGTCGGTCATGCTGTGCGTGTTGGCCAGTCGAAAAGGCTACCGTGAGGCTTCAAATTCTCGCATGGCAGCCACCAGCGCCTCGACGCCCGCCTGCGGCATGGCGTTGTAGATCGACGCGCGCATGCCGCCGCGCACGCGGTGCCCCTTGAGCGACATGAGACCGCGCACATCGCAAAACTTGACGAACGCGGCGTCAGTGTCAGGGTTGCCCGTATCAAAGACGATGTTCATGCGCGAACGATCTTCAATCGCAACGGGAGCCTTGAACAGCTTGCTCGAATCGATTGCGTCATAGAGCTGCGAAGAACGCGCAATGGCGCGTCGCTCCATTTCAGCCAGCCCGCCCTGCGCCTTGATCCACTTGAGCGTCAGCGCGGTCGCGTAAATCGAAAACACGGGCGGCGTGTTGAACAGCGAACCGTTCGCGGCCATGTGTTTGTAGTGAAACACCGAAGGAATATTTTTCGGCGCGCGGTCAAGCAAATCGTCGCGAACGATGACGATGGTCACGCCCGCAGGGCCAATGTTTTTTTGCGCGCCGGCGTAGATCAGGCCACAGGCCGAAACGTCCATTGGACGCGACAAAAAGTGCGACGAGGCGTCAACAACTAATGGCGACGCAAGCCCGGTGGGCAGCGTGTGAATTTCGTTGCCATACACCGTTTCGTTGGAACAAATATAGGTATAGCTTGACGCGGAGACGCCCATCGAATCTGGGCTTAAATGGGTATTTGTGCCATAAGTCGATATCCACTCATTTTTGGCAGGAGCCCGCGTGTATCCTGACGCTTCGCTAGAAGCTACTACCTCGACGCGACCAAATTTTGCCGCTTCAATAGAGGCACTTTTCGACCAGCCACCCGAGACAAGATAATGCGCTGTTTCGTCGGCTCGCAGCAAATTCATCGGCACCGCCGCAAACTGCCCCCACGCGCCGCCCTGCATGAAAATCACTTTGTAGTTTGCGGGAATCACGAGCAATTCGCGCAAACCGGCTTCGGCCTCCGCAATCAAGGCCTCAAAAGCCTTGCTACGATGCGACACTTCCATGATGCTCGCGCCCTGTCCAACGCCGTGCCAATGCCACTCGGGCAGATCAGCACGAATTTGCGCGATGACTTCAGGTGGAAGCATCGCAGGACCGGGGGAGAAGTTGTAGGGCAGTGTCATGATCTGGCGGTAGGTGCTTCGGTGTCAAACGTCCACTATTCGATCATGAAACTGCGATCACACCAGCGCAGCCAGGCGATCCAAAGCGGCTTTACTGACACCCCGTCATGCGAACCATCGAAAGAAAAGCGGAATGAGAATCGACGAAAGCAACACTTGCACGCCCAGCGCAATGCCCGCGTAGGCACCGGCATCAGTGTGCACCTGCAAGGCTCTGGCGGCCCCGATGCCATGCGCCGCCGTGCCCAGCGCAAAGCCACGGACGGCCCAGGACGTGATGCCCAGCCAGTCAAACAAATACTTGCCTGACATCGCTCCCACCAGCCCAGTGATGACTGCAAACACGGCGGCCAACGCTGGCACACCGCCCACACGCTCAGCAATGCCCATCGCCACCGGTGCCGTGACAGATTTTGATGCGAGCGACCGCACCACCTCCGTCGGCATATCGAACGCCCAGGCCAACGCCACCGCGCTGCCGCCCGCAGCAATGCCTCCGGCCACCGCCGCACCGGTGATCGCTACCCAGCGTCGTTTAAGCTCGAATCGGCGCTGCCACAGCGGCCAACCCAGCGCGACGACCGCAGGCCCCAGCAACACGTGGACGAACTGCGCGCCGGCAAAATAAGTGGGATACGGTGTGTCCGTTGCAAGCAGCACGCCGCCAATACAAAGCACTGACCACAGCACCGGATTCGCCCACGGAGCGCGGATAAGGCGGTCATACGCAGTCGTTGCAAGCACATACGTGACGAGCGTCGCCGTGAGTCCGAACAGCGGCGTCGTCGAGAGGTACACCCACAGCTGAACGAAATCATTCATTAGCCCGACCTCATGAAGTTTCGTTCGGCAGGTCACTGCTCCGCAGCAAGCGACGAAACACCAGGGCAGTCACGGCCAGACCCGTCCAGGTGGACAGCACAATCACCAGAAGTAACTGCCAGCCGAATTGCGACACCAGTCCAAGGTGGGTAATGACGCCCACACCCACCGGAATAAACAACAGTGACAGGTGCGTCAACAGCATTTCCGCAATCGCTGCGACAGGTTCGCGTAGCCACGCCCACCGCAGTGCGATCAGCAGCAAAACAAGCCCCACCACCGGGCCGGGAAACGGCAGCCCGAGCACGCGGATCAAACCCTCGCCAGCGATTTGCAAAAGCAACAGTATGGCCAATCCTCGTAGCGCAATCACAGCGTCTCCCATAGTTTGTTTGACGCTACGCGCGCAACGCGACGATCCCGCATGCAATGCAGTGCAGTCCGGACGAGTTTAAACCGCCCTCGCCCGGCCAGAAATAAATCTGCTTTTTTGCCCGCAGCGCCAGCGGCGGCGCTGCCGCCCTACGGCGAAAAGCTGGTGCCGCAATTCGCGTTCAAATTATTGCGCGCGGCGTCCCATTGACCCTGATTGATGCCGGTGCCGCTGACCGCTGCGGTGGCGCTGAAGCCGAGCATCGCGCGCAACAACACGAGGCCTTCGCGCGTCGCCAACACCACGCCATCACCGTCCATATCGAGCTTGCACGCGGGCAAGGTGGCGAGCACGGGTGACTCGAACGCGCCTATGTCAACCGTTCCGTTGATGATGCGCGCAAAGCCGCTACCGCGCTGGTCGAATGCCGGTGCGCCGGTGTTACTGCCTGCATCAAGCGCCGGGCTGCCAGGCCGCAAAGCGTGGGTATAGGTCTGAACGGTACCGCCGTTATCGGCTAGTCCTTCCAGTTTGGCGTCCACGTTGCAGATGACACCGTTGGCACCGCAGGCCCCCGCTGGCATACCGGCACCATTTTCAACCACTGAATTGGCGAACGTGTAGGCTACGTTTGGCAGCACATCCGCCAGCACTGGCTGGATCCCGTTACCGAATGTGAACTGCCCGAGGATTGCGTTGGAGACGGTGACCGTCGCGTTGGGCACGGTGGTACCCCCGGTCGGCGAGAAATAACCAATCTGCAGCGCGAATCCGTTCGGCCCGTTTCTGGCACTGGTGATGCCCCGGATCGAGAACGAGTTGGTGCCCGAATCGGATTGTGTGTTCAGGAATAGGGGGCCGGCTCCGGCGGTTGCGATGTTGCCGGAAAAAGTACTGTTGCTGACGGTGTAATTGCCTGTTGCGTTTAGAAAGAGCCCAGGAATGCCCTTGGCCCGATTGCCCACAATCGACGAGTCGCTCAAGCTGTAGTTGCGGTTCGCGCCATTGGGTCGCAGCGAAACGCCAGCCTCGTTCTCGGTCACGACGTTGTCTTTCACCAGGAAGCGCGAACCGGTGAAGCTGTGTACGGGGCCGTAGGTCAGCGAGGGTGAGGCGAACGGTGGTCCGATAACGGTGAACACACCGTAGCCTCCATTTTGTGTTGCCGGTGGTGTGATGATGCCGCCGTGCGTCTTGTTGCCGACGATGCGAATGTTGTCCATGGTCAAGGCGGCAACGTCGAATATTTGGCCCGCGCTGTTACCGCCACCCACGTTTGATGATTCGTTGCCCGCGTCGTTCAACAGCATGTCGATGCCGGTCATCGCCACGTTGCCGCTACAGCCGATACGGAACCCGCCGCGCGAGGTCCCTGCAATGTTTCTTTCGAAGTGGACATTGGTCAGCTTCACGTCCTTGAGCTGCGCATACTGGCAGTTGCCGCTGACGTCAAAAGTGTCGGTCAGAATATCAAGCCCGCCAATGTCCTGACCTACCGCGTTGCCAATGAACGACCAGTTGGAAATTGAGACCACATCGCCCGAGCTGACCGCCGAGCCGACCGTGATGATGCTGCCGCCACCGCGGCGTC
>JANXNO010000103.1 GCA_025354075.1 Burkholderiales bacterium
AGGTAGTAGACCGTGTCACCGCAGGTGGGGCAGAAGGTAAATTTGCACGTCCCGCCTTCGTCTCCAGTACGAACGTAGTCTGTGCCCGTTCCTGAGATTTCAATGGCTTCTCGTGAAAACCTCGCTTGAGCGGCAAACACGCTGCCGGATCGACGCTGACACGCATAGCAATGACAAACCGAGACGCGGATCGGTTCGCCAGACACCTTTGTCGTGAGCTGACCGCAACTGCAAGACGCGATTCGAAGTGTCAAGGCGTGACCTCGGCCTCACAAAAAATCGGATACATCCGCTGCGTCATACCAGATTGATTTTCGCAACTCGCGCCGCGTGGCGCCCGCCGTCGAACGTAGCGCCCAAAAACGCATCCACGATATCGATGGCAGTGCCCGTACCCACGACGCGGGCACCGACGCAGAGCACGTTGGCGTCATTGTGCTGGCGCGCCATCCGCGCACTCAATGGTTCGCTGCATACCACCGCGCGCACGGCAGCGTGCCGATTGGCCGAGATGGACATCCCCACTCCCGTCCCGCAGATCAGGATCGCCTGCTCGATTTCGCCGCCTTCGATGGCGCGCCCAACGGCGTGCGCGAAGTCGGGATAGTCACACGATGCGCTCGTGGTCGTGCCGAAATCGCGCACGCTGATGCCACGCTTTTCGAGCTCAGCTGACAACGCGGTCTTCAGTTCCAAGCCCGCGTGATCGGCGGCTATTCCCACTGGTTTTGTCATGATTGGTTTCTTAAAAAATTAGCTTAGTGCTCATCGTACCGAATTTGGACGGCGGGCACTCACAAAAAGTAGCCGCGCGCGCGTCCGGGACTCGCGCGTATTCGAACTCGAGTTGTTTGCGACGAGCGGCAACCCGTTGTTAGCCACTTACGCGCCGGTAGTGCATTGCGACTGCGCCGTTGCGGAGCGGCGTCGACGATACACGATCGAGCCGTCGTGTGCTGGCTAGCCCGCTTTGGTAAAGGGTCGGGCCGTGACCGGCGATTCTCGGGTGGACGAGGAACAGGTACTCGTCGATCAGATCCAGCCGATCCAGCTCCGTTGCGAGCTTGCCGCTATCGAGGAGAACGCCAGCAGGGGTCGCATCCTTCATTTTCTGCACGTTCGCACGCAAGTCACCAGCGATGTGGTGGCTGTTAGTCCACGGGAAATCCGTTCGCGTCGACGACACCACGTACTTAGGCTTCGCCTCCAGCTTGACCGCCCACTCGCGCATCGCCGGGGTCGCCTCCTCGTCGCCGCGAGCGACCGCGGGCCAGTATTCCTCCATCATCTCGTAGGTAACGCGGCCCCACAGCATCGCCCCGCCCTCGTCGATAAGGCGGGTGAAGAAAGCGTGTGTTTCGTCGTCGGCGATACCCTCCTGGTGGTCGACGCAGCCGTCCAGCGTGACGTTGAGGCTGAAGGTTAGAAGTCCCATGTGCGTTTGCTCTGAGTTGGGCGTACCGCTGGATTGTCGCTGGTCGATGCGTACCTCGCAGCGGCCAACTTAATGTAGATCGTAGGACATTCTATAAACCCAATATATCCAGCGCGATAACACCGAACTCCGGCGATGAGCGAAATTCCCTGGACTCACGCTGGCTGTTTGCAGATTCTGATGGCGCGAAATTGGGAGTAAGTGCGCGCACGGTGGTGCAGCAGATTTGAAGCCGCCTCTCACTGCGCGCACCAGCGCGACTAGAGGCTTCGAGGATGCGGCGCTAAACCGACTTCGCGCCAACAATCGTCACACGCTCCAGCACGATCGGCTGCGTGGTCGACACCTCGGGTGTGACCGAGGCGAACATCGCCAGCACGGCTCCCACAGTCATCACGGACAACAGGCTCGCACCTGCTGCCGTCACGGCCGATTCGGTGCGGGAGAGGATTTGCAAAGTGCGGCTCATGGTGTGCTCCATTCAGTTCTAAAAAACATCGCGTCGTTGCGATGGAGTGAACTGTATTCAATGGCAAACACGCTGCGTAGGGGCACGCGACGAATCGCGGAAGAAGCGTGCGAGTTGCAGATTCGCGGTGCGACCGGGTGTGGCGCACTCTGGCCTGGCCTGCGGTAACCGGGGCAAGGTGTCCTGAATCTGTGACCCCTTCAAGGCATAAAAGTCTGGGCGTCTACCTCGCATGCGATGGGTGACGCGGCGCTCATGCCGAACACGGGCGCCGGCAACATCTACAACGTGGTCACCAGCGTAACCGGCACAAACAATGCCGCTCCACCTGCAGGATGGGACATCAACTTTTCTTCCGCGACTCCATCGTCGACATTGGTGCTTTTCTGGCCGACCACGCCTGCCAACAGTCACGGTGGCGTCGCTGCTGGCTCCCTCTACGGGGCCCTATAGACGGGTGCGGTGGTGGGACCGAGCCGGACACCAGCACGACCGCCGCTCGGCCGCCATGGCAAATTTTCGGACGCCGACGGATCGAAAGACGCTCGGCAGTCGCCTTTTCAACGACGCCACCGGCGTGCTTCATTGCGCCTACATCGTCATCGATACCACCGCGAGCAACGGCTTCCCGGCGAAGGTTCGCCGCATCGTGTACGAGAGCACGGCCATCATCGTGCCCAACTCCTGCGGCGTCAACGCCACAATCGTCAGCATTCTGGACATCGACGGCAACTGCATCGTCGACCCGTTGACCGATAGCCTGTTGCTGACCCGCGCGATGATCGGAATGACAGGCACGGCTGTGACCAACAACGCGATCGGCGCAAACGCAACCCGCACGTCGTGGGCGCAAATACGCCTCTATATCAACCAGCAATTTGTGGCGAACTATCGGTCGTAGGTCGGTGACAAAAGGACTTGCCGCACAAACAAATGTGCTTGATCCCTTTTACCGTTCAAAGATTTTTAGCGTTCTCATTTGAATCTTCGAATTGCCAGCCTGCGTTCAGTGGCGAACTAGAGCCCGCGCACTCGGCACGCGACTAGCAAGAGGCCGAAGCCAATAATCCAGGACCAGGTTGCAAACGGCTCCGGAATTTTGACAAGGGCAAAGTGGGCGACGAGCGCGACCGCAAACAGGACGAGTGATATCACCCAGACTGCCATTGTTGGGGCCTTACCGGAGTTACTCATAGTGTTTCCTTTGGTGGTTGAAATCTGGTGATTGAACCAGCGAACACTGAGGCTTCAGTGAATTCGGCCTGCGTAATGTACACCGCAAAATCTATTGATTAATTGAGTCGTGCGCTTGTACTGCTGGCCCGCTCCGATAAATCAGATTCCCACCGAAGAGGTTTAGTCGTGGCAACTCAATGGGGCGCAAAGCCTAAAAGGCAAATCGTTCGCGCCGCCTGGTCTGCGCAACGGGCAGGATCTCGCCCACTGAATGCGACCGGATGTGTGAGAACAACGGCATGCTGTTCTGTGGCGCTAGAAACGTCGACGGCTGCGGGTTTGAAAAGCCGGAAAGCCGCCTGACGAATCCAGATTCTGATGCCGCGGAAAGTAAGGGCAAGCGCGCGCACGGTGGCGCTGCAGATTGAAGCCGCCTCCCACCGCGCGCACCAACGCGA
>JANXNO010000116.1 GCA_025354075.1 Burkholderiales bacterium
CTCCGACGAATTTCAACGACCCCGCCGCCGCACTCGCGCAGGTCAAACACATCTACGACACCTCGATTGCGCACCTGCGCGACGCGCTGCAAAAGTTTGTTGCAGGAGAGGATCTCGGCGGCCATGTCCGCGCCTGTTACCCGTTTGTTCGCGTACACACGCGCACCGTGGCGCGCGCCGATTCACGGCTCTCATACGGTTTCGTACACGGCCCCGGCATCTACGAGACGACGCTGACCCGACCCGATCTCTACGATTCGTACTACCACGAGCAATTCCGGCTACTGCTGAAAAATCACGGCACCGCGCTCGAAATCGGCACCAGCGCGCAGCCTATTCCAGTGCATTTTTCGTTTGCCGAGCATGATCACATCGAAGGCAATCTAACCGCCGCGCGGCGACAGATGATGCGCGACATGTTCGATCTGCCCGACCTTGCTGCGATGGACGATGGCATTGCCAATGGCACGTACGAGCCGCCACCGGGTGCGCATCAACCGCTGTCGCTGTTCACCGCGCCGCGCGTTGACTATTCTTTGCATCGCTTGCGTCACTACACTGGCACCGCACCGGAGTGGTTTCAAAACTTCATCCTGTTCACCAACTACCAGTTCTACATCGACGAATTCGTGCGCATGGGCCATGAACTCATGAGCGATCCGAATGGTGAATACGTCGCTTTTATTGAGCCGGGAAACGTCGTCACGCGACGCGCAGGATTGGCAGCACTTTCAGGCGACGAACTCGGCATGGCCCCACCGCGTTTGCCACAAATGCCGGCGTATCACCTGCTGCGCGCTGACAGTTCCGGTATCACCATGGTCAACATCGGCGTCGGTCCGGCCAACGCCAAAACCATCACCGACCATATCGCGGTGCTGCGCCCGCACGCATGGCTCATGCTCGGTCACTGCGCGGGCCTGCGCAACACGCAGGCGCTGGGCGACTACGTGCTTGCTCACGGTTACGTGCGAGAAGATCACGTGCTCGATGAGGACTTGCCGCTGTGGGTGCCAATCCCGGCGCTGGCTGAGGTGCAGGTCGCGCTGGAAACGGCGGTTGCCGACGTGACGCAACTCAAAGGCTACGAGTTGAAGCGCATCATGCGCACGGGGACAGTTGCCAGCACCGATAACCGCAACTGGGAACTGCTGCCGATGCACGGAAATGCGCGCTCACCCGAACGCCGCTTCTCGCAAAGCCGCGCCGTCGCGCTCGACATGGAAAGCGCAACGATTGCCGCCAACGGCTTCCGCTTCCGCGTCCCGTACGGCACGCTGCTCTGCGTGAGCGACAAGCCACTACACGGCGAAATCAAATTACCCGGCATGGCCAACCACTTCTACCGCGAACGCGTGAATCAGCATCTGCTCATCGGCATTCGCGCGATTGAACTGATGCGTGAAGCCGGGGCGGATCACTTGCACAGCCGCAAACTGCGCAGCTTTGCTGAGGTGGCGTTTCAGTAGTTCGTCGATCTGTGGTGCGTCCGTCGACTCGTCACGTCATGTCATTCCCGCGAAGGCGGGAATCCAGATCGACGCTCCCGGACTCTGCAACAAAGAAATTCGCTATCTCCTTCTCGCCCGCGTCAAATTCGGCCACGCGCGCAGCAGAATAATGCTCAAGGGGCAGGGCATTAAGCACCTCAAATACACCGCAAACCACGAGCATCGACTCCGTCGGAGCCCGACCCAATCGCTGGCACTCCCGTGAGAAAAACGCCCAGTGCGCCTCGCGCCAAAACGCGAGCGAGCCGTCACCCTCGCCTTCTATGGCAGCGTATTCGGCGGTGACTTCGGCGAACGGAATGACCTCGACGCTGGTGACTCGGGTCACAATGGCGGGTTCGTTACGGTGATCCACCACGATCTCGATTTCTCCAAAGACGGGAATCGCCTCACCGTCAGCTTCATGAGCCCACAGCAGCCCGGTGCCGGCTCGCTTGCGCCCCAGTCGAATCAACGCAAGTAACGCCTCGGATAGCGCAGGCGAGTCGCCATATGCACTCACACGCACCGCGCCAGCAGGTAGCGTGATTCCGAGAGCGCTCAGTTTCGCAACCAATAATTCAACGGTCGGCAATTCGCTCATACATGCAACCTTTGCAGCAATGGATTCCGGATTCTCGTGCAGCATGTCGTGCTGATAAGCTTTTGGCGAGCGTCGATTTGCCAGAACCCGAACTGCCGATGATTGAGGTGCGACGCATTCTGAAATTGTGCCGTATCAACCGGTTCGCAGACGCAGTACCCAATTTTTGAGGATGAAACGTGAGCGAAGCAGTTAAAGAAAATATGCAGCCGGAGCAGGCAAGTGCGCAAGTGAGCGTGCGCATCGCAGACGCAGCTAGCGTGGACGCAGCCATCACCAGCCGCTTCTCGGCGCGCGCATTTATACCCACACCCGTGCCGCGCGACGTGGTCGAACACATTCTCAACGTGGCATCGCGCGCGGCGAGCGGCACCAACACCCAACCTTGGCGTGTTTATGTGGTGCAGGGCGCGAAACGTGACCAAATCGTGAATGAGGTTTGCGCGGCGCATGACGCGATTCGCGCTAATCCTGAGGTGGCGGGGGAGTACCGCGAAACCTATGACTACTATCCGGAAAAATGGGTGAGTCCGTACATTGATCGACGTCGCGAAAACGGGTGGAGTTTGTATGGGTTGCTCGGCATCACCAAGGGCGACAAGGATGCGATGCATCAACAGCATCAACGCAACTTTCGCTTCTTCGATGCGCCGGTCGGCCTGTTCGTGACCATTGATCGCGTGATGGGTCGAGGCAGTCTGGTCGACTGTGGCATGTTTCTGCAAAACATCATGGTTGCTGCGCGGGCGCAGGGCCTGCACACGTGTCCTCAAGCGGCGTGGAACGGTTTTGCAAAGATCATTCAGCCGATCATCGGCGCGGGTGAAGATGAAATGCTGGTCTGCGGCATGTCGCTTGGGTATGCGGATGAAACCGCGCTGGTGAACACGTTTCACACGCCGCGCGTGGCAGTCGAGGCGTTCACCAAATGGGTTGAATGATTTTGGCGCGGCCAGTGTTACGCTAATCACGAAGCTGTTTGCCGATAGGAATTTGAAATGATCGCGAAACCGCACCGCAGGAGTAATGTGGCCGTGCTGATGGACGGTGTGCTCAAGCACATGGCGGTTCACGAATGGGGTGAGGAGAAAAATCCGTGCGTCGTACTTTGCGTACATGGTTTGTCGCGTAATGGTCGCGATTTTGATGTAGTCGCCAACGCGTTGAGCAAGGACTTTCGTGTGCTCTGCCCCGACATACCGGGCCGCGGCCAAAGCGACTGGCTGGCAAGAGCGGATCAGTATTCGATTCCAACCTACGTGAAATTTATCAACGTGATGTTGACTGAGTTAGGTATCCAGTCGTATGACTGGATCGGCACGTCGATGGGTGGGCTGATAGGCATGGTGATGGCGGTCACCCCAGGCTCTGCCATGAAGCGATTTGTGATCAACGACATCGGGCCAGTGCTTGAGATTGAGGCGATCAAGCGCATCGCAAGTTACGTGGGCTTGGCGCCCAACTTCGCGTCGTATCCCGAGCTGTACGCGGCGGCGCGCATGGCGATCACCACCTTCGGGCCATTGACCGAAGAGCAGTATCAACACATGGTCAGCACGTCGTGCTGGCAGCGCGCTGATGGTCGCTGGGAGTTCAACATGGATCCGAAAGTGGGCGACGCCTTTCGCGCGGGTCTCGCCGCGCCCGCCGCCGATATGTGGCCGCTGTGGAACGCGGTAAAGCAGCCGACGCTGATTTTGCGCGGTGCGAATTCAGATCTATTGAGCGCGGAGACGCTGACAAAAATGGTCGAGACGCATCCGGACGTCATCGCGCTCACCATTGCAGAAACGGGCCACGCCCCGATGATTTTTGATGAGCCGACGGTGACGGCTGTTGTGGACTTTCTGAAAGAAAACTAATCGACCTTGGCACCCGCTTTGCGCACCACAGGCAGCATCGCGTTGTATTCAGATTGCAGCAGCGACGAGAATTTTTCAGGCGTTGATGAAAGCAGTTCATAGCCCTGATCTTCCATCGTCTTTTTGAGCTGAGGCGAACTCAGGGCAGCCGCCACCTGCTTCGATAAATATTGCACAATCTCCGGCGGCGTTCCGGCACGCACCAGCACGCCATTCCACACAATCGATGTGTAGCCTTTGAGGCCCGCCTCTTCCATCGTCGGCACGTTCGGCAACTGTTTGGCGCGTTGCGTATCGGCTACGGCCAACGCGCGCAGTTTGCCAGCATTCACCAGCTCAACAATCGCGGGCAAATTGTTGAACATCATCGGCACTTGATTGCCGAGTACATCATTCAATGCGGGCGGGCCGCCCTTGTACGGCACATGGGAAATGTCGACGCCGGTCTGCATTTTGAAGGTCTCGCCCGCGATGTGCATGGTGTTGCCGTTGCCTGCCGAAGCGTACGCCAGCACGCCCGGTTTTGCCTTCGCCGCAGCGATGACATCGGCCACTGTTTTGTACGGTGTCATCGGGTTAACGACCAACACATTAGCCATCTGATGCGTGAGCGACACCGGCTGCAAATCCTTGATAGGGTCATAGCCCATGCTCGAATAAATTTGCGGATTGATCGCGAGCGAGGATAGCGAACCGAGCAACAGGGTGTAGCCGTCAGCAGGCGCGGTTTTCGCGACGTACGAACTGCCCACGTTGCCGTTGGCACCGGCGCGGTTGTCAATGATTACTGTTTGACCGACGCGCTTGCCAAGCTCCACTGCCAACGCCCGCGCGAAGACATCGGCTGCGCCGCCCGCTGGATAAGGCACGACATAAGTGATCTGTTTCGCCGGATAGCCCGCCGGTTGTGCAGCGGCCACGGATGCCATCGCTGCGACGGCGCAACCAAGAATTGTTGAGATAGCCATGCGGATGTTCGCAATCATGAAATACTCCTCCCTGACAGCGGCGTGCGTACTCGATGGTTCGCTAGTTTTGCCGCGATAAATTTACATTGGAAACACTGCTTTCCACAGCACCTGAAAGCTATGCTACCGTGAGCACTATTTCATTATCACCGTCAGATTTCACTACTGATGAAATGTATTTCGTGTTGCGCGATGCCATCATTCCGCGACCGATTGCGTGGGTGTCGAGCATTGATGCTGCGGGCAATACAAACCTTGCGCCGTATTCATTTTTCAACGTGTGTTCACCGAGTCCGCCGATTCTTGGTTTCAGTTGCGGGCCGCGCGGTGAGGATCGTAAGAACGAGCATTACGCGTTGAAGGACACGTGGGCGAACATTCGTGAGACGAAGGAGTTCGTCATCAATATCGTGCCAGAAAATTTGGCCGAGGCGATGGTGCGATCCAGCGATCCACTTCCACACGGCGAGAGCGAGTTTGCGCATGCAGGCTTAACCCCGGTGGCGTCCACCCTCGTCAAGCCGCCGCGCGTGCAGGGCGTGCCCATCGCCTACGAATGCGTGCTGCGCGAAGGCATTGCGCTCGGTCGCAATACGTGGGTGATGGGCGAGGTGGTCAAGGTGCATATCGACGAGCGCGTCTACGTCGGAGAGAAGCGCGGCTTCAAGCATCGCGTTGATGTGCTCGAACATGTGGAGCTGCGACCTTATGCGCGGCTCGGCAGCAATTTTTATGCGCGGCTGCGCGACATCGAAACACTGGAGCGGCGCGATGGCGGACAGGCGGGCACCTAAGCTGCGCTGGATCGCTGTAGCGCTTTTGTCAATCGGAGCAGAGGCAATGGCCGCAGATATCGAAGCGCTGTGGGATTACAACCAGCCCGCTGTGTCAGAAGCGCGTTTTCGTGAAGCGTTAAAGACCGAGTCTGGCGACGATGCGCTGGAGCTGGAAACGCAGATTGCGCGCACCTTCAGCCTGCGCCGCGAATTTACGCAGGCGCATGCGCTGCTCGACACGGTGCAGCGTCGCATGAGCGAGAAGACGCGGTCAGCTGTTCGTGTTCGCTATTTGCTCGAACGTGGGCGCACGTTTCGCTCGGCCAATGAAGCGGTGAAGGCGCGCCCGTTGTTCCTTGAAGCGTGGCAAATCGGCGATAAAGAAAAGCTCACGTTGCTGGCGATTGACGCGGCGCATATGATGGGCATCGTCGAAGGCGGCGAAGAGGCGCAACGCTGGAACGAACGTGCGATGGCGCTCGCCATGAGCAGCAATGTGCCGCGCGCAATTCGCTGGCGCGGCTCGCTTGCCAACAACATGGGCCACACCGAACGCGAGCGCGGCAATCTTGATGCCGCAGCGAAGCACTTTCAGGCGTCGCTGACAGCGTTTCAACTCACGCGCAGCGGCTCGCAAATTCGCATGGCGAAATGGCAGATTGCGAACGTGATGCGCCTGCAAAAGCGCTTTGATGAAGCGTTAGCGTTGCAATTGGTGATCGAAACGGAAGCCTCCGAAGCCGGGGAGCCGGATGGCTACGTATTCGAGGAAATCGCGGAAATTTATCTCGTGAAGAACGAGCCCGCAAAGGCGAAACCGTACTTTGCCAAAGCCGTGGAAGCGCTCAGCAAAGACACCTGGTTCGCTGAGAACGAAGGCGATCGGTTAGCGCGCATGCGGCAATTGGCGAAGTAGGGAGCAGTCTTATTGCGCCGTCGTGTTTCAGCGCTGTTTTTTGGAACCAACGACCCGCGGCCCAATGAGATTGCGCTCAACAGCTTTTCTCGTAAAGCATCTTCTTAGTTGGGTATAGCTAGTGCTTGTTGTAGTTATCGACTCCTGAATAAAAGTGGCTGGGCGATTTCTCGGTACCGCAGCCACCAAACGCATCGCCAGCTTACTAAGTAAGCCGATGTTAAACTTCATGTTGTTTTGTCGCACACGACAGAAAGGCAACTCATGAGCGCAGCCACACTCACCGCAAAAGGCCAGATCGTCATCCCGGCAGAGATCCGCGCCCGGTACGAGTTGACGCCGGGCACACAAGTTGAATTTGTTGACGAAGGCGGGGTAATTCGCCTGCTTGTGCGCCGTCGCGTGGCAGCCTCTGATCCCGCGTCGGGTTTCGGCATGGTACGCGTCAAGCCGAGCTTGCCGGGGCGTGCTGCGCGACGCCTGTCGCAGTTTGACCCTGCCTCGCTAACGATGGTGGGCCTGTCGAACACGCCACGCAAGGCAGGCAAATGATCGCGGTCGACACCAACATTTTGGCGCGCTTTTATTGCGACGACCCGGAGGACACCGAGGCCAAGCGCCAGCGTCCAGTGGCGCGCCGCGTGATGGTCGAATCGGCGTCGCTTTTCGTGCCGTTGACGGTGGTGCTCGAATTTGAATGGGTTATGCGCGGCTTCTACCAAGCGTCTCCAGAAGAATTTTGTCTGGCGATTGAGCACTTGCTAGGAATGTCGCACGTCACCGTTGAGCGCTGGGAAGCCGTTGCCGATGCGCTCAATCTGCACCGGCGCGGCCTCGACTTTGCCGACGCTGTGCATTGGGCCAGCAGCGGCGCTTGCGCCGGGCTGGTCACGTTTGATGACAAGGGTTTTGCTCGTCGTGCAAAACGTCTGGGCCTCACGCCCGAGGTCGTTCTTGCGGTCTAATTCCGCGGTCATACGCCAACCTGCGCTGCGCCCCATTCACGCCATGGAATTCTGAGTGATCAATCAAAGTAACTTTCCAGCGCTACTCATCGT
This sequence comes from Burkholderiales bacterium, assembly GCA_025354075.1. Lineage (GTDB taxonomy): Bacteria > Pseudomonadota > Gammaproteobacteria > Burkholderiales > Casimicrobiaceae > Casimicrobium. Next base: position 7,675 of record JANXNO010000116.1, read on the forward strand.
ACTTGGCTTTCAAAAGCACGGTACGATTTTCAGAAAAACCATTGGCGCTGCCACACTCGAAGTGGATACCGCAAAGGGCATGCTGATCTACCCCGAAGCGCAGGGACTGAAAATCAACGAGCGTCAGACGTGCAATTTCTCTTGGAGCGAAAATTTCGTGGTGTTCGAATGTGTGCATCGCCTGCTGGAAAAAGGCTACCTGCCGCAACACATTGAACTGGAACCCAAATGGAAGCTCGGCCACGGTGCCAGTGGTGGTCGGGCCGACATTCTCATTCGTGACAACAGCGCGAGTCCACTGCTCATCATTGAGTGCAAAACCGCAGGCGGAGCGTTCAACCGGGCGTGGAACAAAACGCTGCAAGACGGCGACCAGCTATTCAGCTATGCGCAGCAAATTCCCGCCACCCAATTTTTGTGTCTTTATGCGTCGGATCTCGACGCTGGCGCGCCCAGCCCGGTCAGCTTCATAAGCCACGTCGTCGCTCACCGCGACAACCCGAAATTTCTTGACGATAAGCCGGACTTGAAGGGCTTCAAGGATGCCACCGACGTCAAGGAGCGCTACGCCGTTTGGCGCGACACCTATAAGCGCGATTACACCACTAAGGGCGTTTTCGAGGACGCGATCCAGCCATATCACATCGGCAAAGACAAATATTCGCTCGCAGATTTGCAAGCTATTTCCGCCGCTGACCAGCAGAAAAAATACCACGAATTCGCCACCATTTTGCGCCAGCACAATGTCTCCGGTCGGGAGAACGCGTTCGACAAACTGGTCAATCTCTTCCTGTGCAAACTGGTGGACGAAACCGAGCACCCGAACGACTTAAAGTTCTACTGGAAGGGCGTGGCGTACGACACGCACTTTGAACTGCTTGATCGCCTGCAGCAGCTCTATCAGGCGGGCATGGGCAAGTTTCTCGGCGAATCGATTACCTACATCGACCAGACTGCCGTGAAGAACGCCATGCGCTTCATCAAGCAAAACCCCGACGCTACGCAAAAGGCGGTGTGGCAGCTCTTCTTGCAGCAAAAGTTTTTCACCAACAATGACTTTTCGCTGATCGATGTTCATAACGAAAAGCTCTTCTACCAAAACGCCGAGGTGCTGCTGAAAATCCTGCAAATGTGGCAGGACATCCGCCTTACTCACCCCGGCAGTCACAACCAGTTTTTGGGAGATATGTTCGAAGGCTTTCTCGATCAGGGCGTCAAGCAAAGCGAGGGGCAATATTTCACGCCAATGCCGATCTGCCGTTTCATCCTGATGAGCCTGCCGTTGAAAGCGCTGATCGCACAAAACGCCGCGCCGCCCAAAGCCATCGACTACGCCTGCGGTGCGGGACACTTTTTGAACGAGCTGGCGCTGCAAATCAAACCGTTAGTCGACGCACCAAACGAAACGTCGAGACTCGCCGAATATCACAAAAGTATTTACGGCATCGAGAAGGAATACCGGCTTTCCAAGGTCGCCAAAGTGTCCGCCTTCATGTACGGCCAGCAGGACATCAACATCTGCTACGGCGATGCCCTCATCAACCAGCACGCCGCGTTTCCCGAAGTGAAGGACGGCAGCTTTGACCTGCTGGTCGCCAACCCGCCGTACAGCGTCAAAGGCTTCCTCGAAACACTGTCCGAGGCCGAGCGCAAGGCATACCATCTCACCGACACGATCGGTGACCTGGACACCGCCAATTGCATCGAAGCCTTTTTCATCGAGCGGGCCAAACAGTTGCTCAAAGCGGGTGGCGTAGCAGCACTCATCCTGCCGTCATCCATCTTGAGTAATGGTGGCAACACCTACGTCAAGACGCGCGAAATCCTGTTGCAGTATTTCGACCTGATCGCCATTGCGGAATTTGGCAGCGGCACCTTCGGCAAAACCGGCACCAACACCGTCACGTTGTTTCTGCGCAGAAAGCCGACGCAACCGGATACGGCAGAGCACTACCGCGAACGGGTTGACGAATGGTTTAAAGGCGTAAACAACAGCAAACGCAAGCAGGTCACCTACAACGATGCCCATCTGATCGATCAATACGCGACGCACATCGGCGTGAGTCCCGACGATTACAAAACTTTGCTTGCGGGTGCGCCTAGCGCCGCACTCCTTTCGCACGAAACCTTTGCGCAATACCGCAAGGCATTCGATGCGAAGACAGACATCGTTCTGCTCAAAAGGCAGAAAGGATTCACCGCCAAATCCGCGACGGAACAAGCTTCTGAGCTAGCCAGACGCTTCCTCGAATTCACGCACCACATCGAGCGCGACAAGCTCTATCACTTCGTGCTCGCCAGCGATCAGCCCAACCTGGTGCTCATCATCCGCAGCCCGAGCGACACCAAAGCGCAAAAGGAATTTCTCGGCTACGACTGGAGCAGCGCCAAAGGCGGGGAAGGCATCAAGCTGATCAAAGACGCGCATGGCCATCACCGAACGTTGCTGTATGACGAGACCAATCGTGACAATGCCGCGAAACTTAATCGGTTGATTGCTGACAATTTCGCGGGCGGCGCTATTGCGATTCCAGCAGAGCTTAGTAGCTACGTTAGGACAGCACGTTTCGCCGACATGATTGATTTTTTGCGCCTAAATTTTGAGAAGCAGATTTCAGTTGCGGCAAAGAGCAAGAATCCTGTTTCAAGCAAATGGCCGTTGAGTTCGCTCGGATCGTTAGCCGAAATCAAGAAAGGCAGCGCGATCACAGCGAAAAGTGTCACGGCGGGCAACATTAAGGTGATTGCAGGCGGGATGAGCTTTGCCTACCTGCACGGCCAGTCAAACAGGCCAGCGAACACAATTACGGTGAGCGCTTCAGGTGCCAACGCGGGCTACGTTAATTTTTGGCGCGAGGAAATATTCGCCAGTGATTGCACAACCATCCGTGGCGAGACTGACGAGCACACAAAGTATCTTTTCTATGTACTCGAGGCCCGCCAGAATGAGCTGTTCAATCTCGCCCACGGCGCTGCACAACCTCATGTAAATCCGAGAAACCTTGAGCCGTTCTTGGTTCCTGTCGTCGATTCCACAACCCGCACGCATATTGTTACCGAGTGCTTCGCCGTAGACATTGACGTCACAGCCGCACGAGATTCCATTGCGGCAGCATTGACTCAAATGGAAAAGCGGACTGATGCGCAATACGCCGCCGCAGCACCGCGCACAGAAATTGACAAAGTCGCGCTGGCGGTGCAATACGGACTCTCTGAAAAGATGAACGAGGGACGGGTCGGTTACAAGACCTTCCGCATGAATGAAATTGAGCAAGGCCGCATGGTGGACGGCGGATCGATGAAGTGCGCTGACATCTCCGCCGACGAGTTTGCGAAGTACAAACTCAATCGCGGCGACGTGCTGTTTAACCGCACCAACAGCATCGAGCACGTCGGCAAAACGGGGCTGTTCGATCTGGACGGTGACTACTGCTTTGCGTCTTATCTGGTTCGCGTCGTACCTGACACCAAGATTATTCTGCCGCTCTTTATGGCCAAGATGATGAACTCCAGCGCGTTCCTGAAAGAAGCCCGAAACGGCGCAGCACGAGCCATCAATCAGTCCAACATCAACGCCACCAAAATGCGCCAGATAAAAATTCCGGTGCCGCCCATCGCTGCACAAAAGAAATTCGTCACCGAAATCGAAGCGCAGGAGAAATCCATCGCTGCGGCGCAAGCCACATTAGCTGCTGCACCCGCAAAGAAACAGGCGATTATGCAGCGTTATTTATGAGACAGATCGGGCGGGTCGCGAGTAGCTACTTCAGCGCCGCAAAAAGACACATCGTGAATGTATTTCTCGGTACAGCTTTTCTCGTAATGCGCCAATATACTTGGGTATAGTGCTAATTTATGCCAAATATCGACTTCGGCATAAATAAAGCACTACGCTCATATCAATTAAGGCTTTCAGCCAAAAGCTGAATCTTGAAAATCCGCTACGCAGCCGCCAGCAATGTGTCGCCGTAACGCGCCAAATGCCAGTCTGAATCGCCGAACGTCGCGTTGATCATGGTGAGGCGTTTGAAATAATGCGACGCCGCGAGCTCGTGCGTGACGCC
>JANXNO010000141.1 GCA_025354075.1 Burkholderiales bacterium
TCACCGGTTCGTGCGTGATGGCTTATTGCCCGAGGACTGGGCGGTGGTGTCTGAGATCGATGTTCGGGAGCGATGTTAAGCGACCCGGACGCGCTTCGCTTCTCCGGGCTACGTTGCCACAAATTTAAGCCTCCTCCACCGTCCCCGAAGCCCCATTCGCCTTCACCGACGCAATCCCGTTTTCCATCGCGGAGTTGCTTGAATACATTTCGCTCTTGCCGATGGTTTGGCCGTTGCCTGCCTTGAGCACGAAGTATGGGCTGTCGTCTTTGGCGGTCTTGCGCTCGAAAGCGTCATCTTTTTGTGAATTGGTTTGACACGATTTGATGCCGTTCATCGCACCTGCTTTGTCGTTGTAACTCTCGCTGGTGAGGACGACCTGATGGTTGCCCGCCAACAGATTGAACATGAATTTGCCACCAGCCGCCGTCTTGAGTTTGTATTTTCCGTCCATGAGGGTTCCTTTTTGAGTTCCGTGAGCTGCGAGATTCGCAGGCGAAATGATGCGACAACTCGGGCCCGTTGCCAACCCCGTCGGCAGTTTTTCAGAGCTTATCCTGCCTCTGCCTCGCCGGGGCGTCATACCCACGAAATGCGGCTATTGACTGTAGCAAACAGCACAACCGTGGCGCGGCGCAACAATAGGGGTTGTCCGACAGCATGTCGTTTGCATGTTGCTACTATCATGTTCACTGCCATACCGTAGAACAAGGAACGAAAACAATGCACTCAGACCTTTTGCCGCATGCTTTAAATCGTGAATTTCCAGAGTTGGCCGAGGCCGTCGCCCGCTTGAAAGAAACTGACCTGCACTTCGCGCATTTGCTCAAGCAACATGACGCTGTGGACGATCAGATAACTAAGGATGAAATGGGCGTCGCGCCGATGGGCGACACCACGCTCGAAGGCCTGAAAAAGCAGCGTCTGCATTTGAAAGACGAGCTGTATCACATGGCGTCTGCAACCACGAAATCCACTGAAATCAAAGGCGGAAAATAAATGTTTGCGTAACGAAATTGGACTCCGTTTGGAGTCCAATTTGTGTAGCAGCGGCCTACTGCGCTGCGCAGAAAACCGCACCCTCTGGCGCGAAACCGTTTGCTGCGAGGGTACTGTAAGCGTCTAACGAGGTTACATACCGGTGGGAAATTGCTCGCGGGTTAAACAGGCGATAGACAGCTAGGCTGCCCAATGGGCAGACGCCGTTCTTCACGGGTAATACATAGATTTTCGGTGAACCTGGATCATTGCCAAAGCCTTCCGACACCAATCGCTCTGCATCGCCTTGCGATGTCGTTGCGAATTGGCCGCGCAGCGGAGAGGGATAGGTTAGCCGGAACAGTCGCACTGAGCCTGCGGGCAACGGTTGATCATCTAGCCATGCGCTAAATTCGTAGTCACCAAGCCGCGCGATGATCGAGACGTTTCCGAGCTGAATCGTGGCACCCCCAGGCGCGCCGAGTTGCAGAAATGTCGCGGCATCTTTCGAAGGCGATAGCGGGGATATCCAAGTGTAGATAGGCACTTTGCCGCCTACGGCTGTTACCGTGAGGGGCGTCGTGCTTTGTTCGACGCTGACAGCTTCGCGAGAGCCGGACGGGTAATTTGCCCAATACGATCCTGTCATTCCAACCGTAACGTCATAACTACCCGCAGCCATACCTGGCACCACGAACGAGCGATGCGTGACGCATGGTCCCTCGCCCATGTATGAAAGTAATAGCGTCAGTGAACGACCGTCAAGTTTGACCTTCGAAAATAACGGTGCCTCTTGGCTTGCGCAGTAAGGCTGCTTAAACTCGACTTCTACCCTGAACGGCTCAAATTCCTTTGGAGTCGCGGGGACAAAACTCGCTGCCTGGATAATTGTGGGCGCTGGCTGAGCGGTCGCCGTAAAACATGTGGTTAGGACTGATATGCATAGCATCAGCCGCGGCAGAAGATAGTTTCCATGCTTCATGGTTGGGTCCAGCTTGAAACGTTTTTAAACTCGAGTCGCCAATACTCGCTGACCGGCAGATTTGGTTGAATGGATGCGACCAGAAAGGAGATGCCCGCCGCGCCTGTTGCAAATTCGGACGTGTAGCTATTTACAGTTGGTGCCTTGAAGAACGGGGATGCAGAACCATCCATGTACAACCAATACGTACTTTCCTGAAGATCGTTGGCACCAGAAAATATTCGATAAGTCTGGTTGTCATAGAAAAAATCGGGAGAACAAGAATTCGTCGCCTGGGCCGCATTCCAAACAATCGCTTTAACCTTTGGCATTTGATATGACCGTGACGACCATGTTTCCGTCACCGCAGACTGACTGCTACAAATCGGCCCACCGCCGGCGATCCCAGGGCCAAATATCACTCCTTTACCGGAGTGCCAAGTATCGAAATTATCACTTGCGGTAAGCAGCGAATTGACAAAATGGTTTTGATAAGTACCAGATGCGAAATAAAATGACGTTACGTCATATTGCGCAAGATGCGCATGGTGGCCAGATGGAAGCGCAGCCGGTACCCAGAAATTTCCAAAGATAACTCCGTAGTATGTGGCGATGGTGAAGCTCGACGGAACAGACGTATCGGCGTAAATGGATTTCAGTTGATCACCACGCTTGCTGATCGTACCCAAAGGCTTTGGCATCGACGACATGCTCTGGCCTACGGCGCAAATGCCATCTACTTGTTCGACCGGAACGCGAACGTATGTGCTTGCCGTTTGACCTTTTTCATCCCGAACGACTTCTAATCGTTCAAGCACGTTATCAGCGTTATAGGTGAGGAACATAGGCGGAGCCGCTGAAGATCCTGTGCAAAGCACCCGAACCCGACTGTCATCTAGCGCCGCACCGTTGCTTGGAGTTACCCCCCCCCGAGAACATCAGCGCCAACAGAAACCAATACATAATTTTCAAAGCTACTCCAATTGCGATCGCCGCAACACCGCAGCTTAACGCAGTCTAAACCTGCTGAATCATTTGTCGAAAAAATTTACCCAAATCGAGCTCCCTAAGATGAATCGAAAATTTGTTCAACTAGCCAGTATGTATGCAATGAGATATTTATGAGAAGCGCCTCCATTGAAGACTGGAAATGGCAACCGCTGTGCCCGAATGACGCACTTTGTCTCACGATAGTGGACGCTAACGACAAGGGCTAGATGATGTCATTTACAAACATGGTGATCGTAATCACCGGCGCGTCGGACGGCATCGGGGCTGAGCTTGCGCGCCAGCTATCTCGCGACAAGCCGAAGCTGGTGCTCGCAGCAAGGCGACTGGATGCGTTGCAGGCCGTGGCGGCGCAATGCGAAGCGCTCGGCGCGACGACGTTTGTGAAGGTCACTGACGTGTCAATTGAAGCGGATTGCAGGTCACTGATTGCGCATGCCGTCGATAAGTACGGTCGCATTGATGTGCTGGTGAACAACGCAGGCGTGTCGATGCACGCCAATTTCGCCGAAATCAGCGACACCGCGGTCTATGAAAACCTCATGCGCATCAATCTCATGGGCAGCATTTGGCCAACGCATGCCGCATTGCCGCATCTGAAATCGAGTAAAGGACTAGTGGTAGCCGTAGCGAGTTTGGCCGGATTGATTGGTGTTCCGGGACGTACGACTTATTGCGCCACTAAATTTGCACAGACCGGCTTTTTTGAGGCGTTACGCGTTGAGCTTGCGCCCGACGGCGTTGACGTGTGCATTGTTTATCCCGGCGTCGTTGCGACGGAGATTCGCCGCAACGGCTGGAATGCCAAGGGCCAAACGGCGGGTGTTTCGGGTCTGAACGAAGCGGGCGCGATGAGTGTGGAGGAATGCGCGGGACTCATCATGTCAGCGATGCGACTGCGCAAACGGGAAGAGGTGATGAGTGCCAAAGGTAAGCTCGGTCGCTGGATCAAACTGATCGCGCCCACCAAGCTGGATGCGATGGCGCGTGCGGCTTTGGCTAAAGGGCGGTAGGTTGTTTGCTTGACGCGTGGGCAACGAGTTGCCCACCCTACGACTGCTTTGCTTTAGCCTGTTCTTCCGCGAAGGTGGAGGGGCAGAACGGCGCTACAAATACCTAGCAGAATTCCGATGCGACAACGCCACCGCCTCGCGATACTCGGCCTTCAACCGTTCAACGAGCATAGCTGTCGTCGGCACATCATCCATCTGCCCAACGCCTTGCCCTGAGCCCCAAATATCTTTCCATGCTTTCGCTGCGCCGCCACCGAAATTCATTGCGGTTTTATCGGCGCTGGGCAGGTTGTCCGGGTCGAGTCCGGCGCTCTTCACGGAGCCTTTCAAATAGTTGCCGTGAATGCCGGTGAATAGCGACGAATAGATGATGTCCTGCGCGGTCGAATTCACGATCATGTCTTTGTACGCATCGACCGCACGCGCTTCCTGTGTGGCGATAAAGCGTGTGCCCATATAGGCAAAGTCTGCGCCCATCGCCTGGGCTGCGAGGATGCTGGCACCGTGCGCAATCGCGCCCGAGAGCGCAATCGTGCCGCTATAAAAGCGACGAATTTCGCGCACCAGCGCAAACGGCGACAACGTCCCCGCATGACCGCCTGCGCCTGCGCACACCACGATCAAACCGTCTACGCCTGCTTCCAACGCCTTCTCGGCGTGACGCACCGAGATGATGTCGTGCATGACGACGCCGCCCCAGGCATGGGCCTGCTTCACCACGTCACCGGGTGCGCGCAGTGATGTAATCAACATCGGTGCCTTGTATTTTTCGCACATCTGCATGTCGTGATCGAGCCGGTCATTGCTGGCGTGAACGATCTGGTTAACTGCATAGGGCGCAATACGGCGCGTCGGTTCAGCGAGCCTGGCCGCAGCGAGTTTTTCGCTGAGCTCGGCCAGCCAATCGTCCAGCTGCTCCTTTGGCCGCGCGTTCAGCGCTGGAAACGATCCGATGATGCCCGCCATGCACTGCGCCAGTACCAGCGGCGGGTGCGAGATGATGAACAGCGGCGCGCCTATCACGGGCAAACTGAGTTGGTTCTCTAAAAAAGCGGGGATAGCCATGATGGAAATTTAATAAACTGTGAAGCCAAGCAGGAGGCAAGTGGTGATGGATTTAAGCTATTCCGAGGAACAACAAAAATTTGCACACGATGTGCGCGAGTTTACGCGAGACAATCTCGACCCGATGGTCGCGCAAAAAGTGCTCGAAGGGTCGCGCCTGGAGCGCGAAGACTTCCTGGGCTGGCACCGTTCGCTATACAAAAAAGGCTGGGTCGGTGTGGGCTGGCCGAAAGCGTTTGGCGGCACTGGCTGGGATTCAACGCAGCAACACATTTTTGATGAAATCACCGCGGACGCAGGTGCACCGCAGTTGATCCCGTTTGGGTTGCGTATGGTGGCACCGGTCATCATGAATTTTGGCAATCAGGCCCAGCAGGACTTTCACCTGCCAAAAATCCTATCGGGCGAAAATTGGTGGTGTCAAGGCTATTCAGAACCGGGCTCCGGCTCCGATCTGGCGTCGCTCAACTGCAAGGCGGAGCGCATGTCTGACGGCAGTGGCGACCATTACATCGTCAACGGCCAAAAGACATGGACCACACTGGGCCAACACGCAGACTGGATTTTTTGCCTCGTACGCACTTCATCTGAAGGTCGTCGCCAGGAAGGCATTTCGTTCCTGCTGATCGACATGAAAACGCCTGGCATTACCGTGCGTCCGATCATCATGCTCGATCAGGAGCATGAGGTCAACGAGGTGTGGTTCGACAATGTCAAAGTGCCGGTCGAAAATCTCGTTGGCGAAGAAAACAAGGGCTGGACCTACGCCAAGTTTTTGCTCTCGCACGAGCGCACTGGCATTGCTGGCGTGGGGCGTTGCAAACGTATCGTCAAGCGTCTGCACAACGTCGCGAAACAGGCGAAATCAAACGGCAAACCGTTGATCGAAGACGTGCGTTTCCGTGATCGTCTGGCGCAGGTTGAGATTGAATTGCGCGCACTGGAAATCACGTTGCTTCGCGTGCTCGATGCTGAGCGCGAAAAGCGGCAACCGGGGCCGGAGGCATCGCTGCTCAAGATCAAGGGCTCGGAGATTCAGCAGGTGTTGACTGAGCTGACGATGATGGCTGCGGGGCCAGCAGGCTTGCCCTATGTGCGTGAGGGAGACCACGGCGCTTCGGACGTGCCTTGGCTTTCGGACGAGGCGTTTCGATACGCCAGCGGCCATTACTTCAATTTCAGAAAGACCTCCATTTACGGTGGGTCCAACGAGATTCAACGCAACATCATTACGCAATTGGTATTGGGGCTGTAATCATGGACTTTTCTCTCACTGATGAGCAAACAGCGCTCAAAAACTCATTTGGCAAATTTATTGACCGTGACTACACGTTTGATGATCGCTGGAAGGTGATCCGTTCGCCCGAGGGCTGGTCGCGCGCGCACTGGAATCAACTCGCCGAAATCGGCCTGACCGCGCTGCCGGTGGCCGAAGCGGATGGTGGTCTGGGTGGTGGCGGCGTCGACACGATGGTCGTCATGGAGCAGATCGGTCGCGGCCTGGTACTGGAGCCGTATCTTGGCTGCGCGGTGTTGCCCGCAGCTCTGATTAAGGCGGCAGGCACCGAAGCGCAGCGCGCCGCGCTGTCCGAAGGGCTCGCCAGCGGCGAGACGCTGTACGCTTTCGCGCACACCGAACCGGGTCAGCGCTACGAAC
>JANXNO010000146.1 GCA_025354075.1 Burkholderiales bacterium
TGTCAATCGCTGCCAAAATATAGGCTGCGCCTTGTGCGTCTCGCGATGCTTATTGCGACAAGCAGGTTTTTACTTTTTCCACCATCAGCTTTTACGTGAAAGTGTCGTCGCTATTGGGCGTAGATGAGTAAAAGCCATATAGTCGATTTATGCCATTTACTAACGCTTAGCCCATGTAGCGCGGCGCATTCAGCAAAAAGCTGACAAGCAGAATTTACTTATTTTCGAGATTAACGGAGACACCACGATGGACATGAAAGACAGCCGAATCATCAACGCCCCGCAGGCCAAAGTGTGGGCGGCCTTGAATGATCCCGCCATGCTCAAACAGTGCATCATCGGCTGCGACAGTTTGGAGGCAACCACGCCAGATACGTTCGTTGCCGCGATGAGCGTGAAGGTCGGCCCGGTCAGCGCGAAGTTCAAAGGCAAATTGCAGCTGGAAAACGTGCAGCCGCCGAATAGCTACACGCTCAAGTTCGAAGGGCAGGGTGGCCCAGCCGGTTTCGCCAACGGCACGGCGGGCGTGTCGCTGACCGCTGAAACTCCGAGCACTACGCGCCTCGACTACACCGCCAACGCAATGATCGGTGGCAAGCTTGCGCAGGTGGGCTCGCGTTTGGTGGATGCGGCGGCACGCAAAATTGCCGATGACTTTTTCTCGAAATTTGATGCACTGGTGGCGGAGCCGGTTGCTGTGGCAGAGGCCAGCGGTAGCGTGACTTCGCCCGTTACTAGCGTAGTAACGCAGCCCGCGAAATCGGCAATCCCAGTTTGGGTGTGGGTCGTTGGACTGATCGTCGTCGGTGCCGTGCTCTACAAGTGGTGCTTGTAGTTTTGTGGTTCACTGCAATGCCGTTGTCGGCGCGGTGCTACCGCGACCACGCCGGCGCGTTAACACCTTCGTCGCGGTGGCGCCACCCCACAAGCACGTGAGCGCATGGTCAAATACGTTTATTCATACCGCACACAACGTCATGTCCAACATCACTATTCCTCATGAACCCGCCCTGCAACACGCGCTGAAATCAGCGTCGTGGGCAGGCCTTCGCTTTTCGTCCGAGACGACCACGCAGCGCGCGGTGCGCAATGACAAGCCCGACCGCAACGAGAGTTCGCTGGAAGAGGGCGCGATGTGCGAGGTGCTGGTGGATGGACATTTTGGCTACGCAGCGACGGCTGATCTGAGTCTTGCCGGTTTGCAGCGCGCGTTTGACCGCGCGGTTGCCACCACGCGCGCGACAAGCGCACACAAGGTGCATGCGTTTTCTGCCACGCAGCGACCGAAAGCAAACGGCAGCTACACCAGCGCGCGTCAACGCAATCTCGATGCCACGAGCGTGGCCGAAATTACCGATTGTTTGCTGGCCGCATCGCAGGCGATGAAGGTGTCGGACAAGCTCGCTAATCGCAGTGCCAGTGCGATGATTACGCAGACACACATCGATTATTTTTCGTCGAACGGATCAGAAACAAGGCAGAGTTTTGATCTCGTCGATATCACGTTGTCAGCCACCGCTGCCGAGGGGCTGGAATCGCAGACGCGTAGCTGGCAACGCACCGGGCAATTCGGTGGCGAATCGTTTGATCGCACAACGTTTGCGCGTGAGGGCGAGCGCGTTGCGCGCGAGGCTTTAGCGCTGCTCGCCGCAGAAAATTGTCCTTCGGAGCGTATGGACTTGGTGCTGATGCCCGACCAGATGATGTTGCAGATTCATGAGTCGATTGGTCATCCGCTGGAGTTGGATCG
>JANXNO010000150.1 GCA_025354075.1 Burkholderiales bacterium
GTCATTTTAGGAGCGGCTTTGCCGCGACCAATAGCGAGTGTTGCACTGCGGTCGCGGCAAAGCCGCTCCTGCAAAAGAGCATGTCGCTAACGGTTTAGAAAATAAGCCAGTACAAAATTCAGAATGATCGCAGCCGCTGCTATCACCTGCCAGGTACGCAATCGATTGCGTGTCGCCAACGGCTGTCGCAGTGTGCTTTTTCTGGGCGAAGCTGCTGACAACGGCCCTTGCTCAATCGCCAGTAGAAACTCTTCCGCAGTCTCAAACCGATGCGCTGGTTCAACCGCGAGCCCGCGTGAAATAATGTTTTCAAACCAACCCGGACAATCGGGTCGCCAGCGAGAAACGGGTGTGGCCTCGCCAAATTTTGGCGTCTGAAAGGGTTCAACTTCGCCGTACGGAAATTTGCGCGACAGCAAGTGATAGAGCGTGACCGCAACCGCGTAAATATCGCTCTGAGCCGACGGTTCAACATTCTGAAACAGCTCGGGCGCGAGGTACGACGGCGTTCCTGCGCGAGTCGCGTTTGAAAGCTCTGCAACCTCAAAGCCAGACACTGCCACGCCGAGGTCAAGCACGCGCAATTGCCCGTCATCGCCGAGATGAATATTCTCGGGCTTGATGTCGCGGTGAATGATGCTGCGACGGTGTAATGCACCCACCGCGCGTGACAACTCCACCGCGCACTTGATTGCTTCAGGAATGCTGAAATGCCCGCCTGCTGCGAGTTGCTGCGCCAGCGTCTTGCCCGGATGAAAGGTGGTGAGGCTGTACGAAGCGGACGCATTCTCGGGTGGGTCAACATTCTGCGCGAAAAAGCGGGCGACCACGCGCTTGTTGAGCCAACGCTCGTGCGCAAACGCAAGGCGCTCGTGCGCGTCGGCGTGCGCCTCACGGGTAAGCGCCTTCATCGTTAGATCGCGTCCGTTCGCGGCATGCGAATCACGCACCCGATACAGCACCGTGACGCGCGACAGATGCATGCGTTCGAGTACGGTAAATCCATCAAAAATCTGGCCTACTTCTTGCGGTGGCAGCGCGGGCAGCTCGCTGGCGGTCTGCAATACGTCACGCAACGCGTTCGCGTCCACGTCTTCAACACGCACAACAAGTGCGGTCGCGTTATCTTTGCCGCCGAGTTGATGCGCATATTCAACGATGCTGCGTGCAACGTGCTCAACAGAGTCCTTCGACGTCGCGGCGTGACTCAATTCACGCTGCAAATCGGTCGTAGCCAGCGCAGCCCACACGCCATCGCTCACCAGCGCAAACACGTCACCCCGACGCACCAGGCCAAAGCCGTGATCAGCTGTCACCGACGTGTCGAGCCCCACCGCTCGCGTGAGCACGTGCTCCATCTCGGGGCGTTGCCACACGTGATCGGTCGTGAGGCTTTGCAACACACCGTCGCGCAACAAATAAATGCGTGTGTCGCCAACGTGCGCAAAGTGATACATGCTGCCGCGCAATACCAGCGTAGTGAGCGTCGTGGCCATCCCCAGCAAGTCGGGGCTGGCGCGCGCCTGCGTTTGCACCCAACGGTTCAGCGCGCTGTAAATCTTGTCGAGCGACTGCGACACCTCCCACGTGTCGGGCGTCGCGTAGTAGTCAGCGAGCACGTTGCGGGCGCAATGCTCGGCCGCCTCGCGACCGCCACCCGCACCAGACACGCCATCGGCAACAACCGCCGCGAAACCTTTGCTCGCCAGGTCCGCACCGTGCGGCGTGACGCAGCCGGTGAAGTCTTCATTGCGGGCGCGCGGGCCCGTGGCGCTGAAGTGCGCAACCGTGACGGAGAGGGGCATAATCGCCTGAGTTTAGCGTCGAGTGCGCAGCTAAATCTTCGCCGTCGTCATCGCCGCGCTGCCCCACGTGGTGCGCCAGCGCTGCTTGACGATGGTGAGCCCCACCAGTGCGATTACAGCGAGTGCGGCAAAAATCAGAAACCCTGCTTGATACGTGCCCGTCAACTTTTTAGAGTAACCGAGCGATGACGCGAGGTAGAAACCACCGATACCACCCGCCATGCCGACCAGCCCGGTCATCACGCCAATTTCACGGCGGAAGCGTTGCGGTACTAGTTGAAATACAGCGCCGTTGCCCATGCCCAGTGCTAGCATGCCAATGACGAAAATGGCCAACGCAACCCACGCCGAGCTGTAGTGAAAACTCGCCAGCGTGAGCGCGACGGCGGCGACGATGTACATCACTGACAAGCTTTTAATGCCGCCCACGCGGTCAGCCAAGTTGCCACCTAGCGGACGCATCAATGAGCCAGCGAACACGCACGCCGCCGTGAAGAATCCGGCCATTTTGGCGTCAAGACCGTATTCGGAATTGAAGTAAATCGTGAGACTCGCGGCAAGTCCGACGAAACCGCCGAACGTCACGCTGTAGAAAAACATGAACCACCACGCATCTTTGTCGCGCAGCACGGCAAGATACGCCGTGAGCGGCTTGGGCGGTGGACAATCCGGCGCGTCTTTGGCGACAATCACGTAAAAAATCAGAACAGCAATCAGCGGAATCAACGCAATACCAAACACGTTGCCCCAACCGTATGCAGCCGCCAGTGAAGGCGCGATGAGCGCGGCGAATGCGGTGCCCGAATTGCCAGCGCCTGCAATGCCAAGTGCGGTGCCCTGATGCTCCGGCGGATACCAACGTGAGGCGAGCGGCAGCGCGACGGCGAAAGACGCCCCGGCAATACCGAGTAGCACACCCAGAAACAAAACTTCGTTGTAACTGTGAATTCCCGCAATCCAAGCCCACGACAGCGCGGCAATCACCAGCACTTGCGCGATCACACCGGTCAATTTTGGCTTGAGGTGATCGACCAACACGCCCATCACGATGCGCAAGATCGCGCCGGAGAGGACCGGAACGGCCACCATCAACCCTTTTTGTCCCGCATCAAGCTGCAAATCTTTAGCAATCTGCACGCCCAATGGCCCCAGAATGACCCACACCATAAACGCGAGGTCAAAGTAAAGAAATGATGCAAGCAGTGTGGGCCGATGCCCAGCTTGCCAAAAACCGGTGGCGGCCATAGTGCTCCGTAAATTGTTTGTGTTTGGTGCGTGTGCTTCGCAAGCGCTGTGCCATCGAAATCGCCTCCGATTTCCTCGTAAAAGGCAAATGTTGCACCGCAACAGAGCGCAATCGGCATGTCGCGCACTGCAAATGGACGATTTGCGCCCCATCGCGCGCAGTCGTGCTTGATTAAATTGGATGCTGCACCGCTTACCCGATCATGATTGGTGCGTGCGTTGCGACCTGGCGCGATTGCGGTGCGTGATCTGGCGCGATGCTTGCTAGATAGCACGCACGTTCAGAGCACTCAGGGAACAGAGATGTCCACAACCGCGACGCAAGTGAAGCAAAAACTGGCCGTAATCGGCAACGGTATGGCTGGTATCCGTACGGTCGAAGAGCTGCTGAAAATCGCGCCCGACAAATACGATATCACGGTGTTCGGCACCGAGCCGCATCCCAATTACAACCGCATTTTGTTGTCGCCCGTGCTCGCTGGCGAGCAGACGATTAGCGACATCGTTTTGAACGACTGGGATTGGTACAAAGACAACGGCATCAATCTCATCACCGGCAGAACGATCACGGCGATTCATCGGACGCGACGCGAGTTGACTACAGATACCGGCGAAAAATTTAACTATGACCGCCTGTTGGTGGCGACCGGATCAAACCCTTTCGTATTGCCCATCGAAGGCAACAAACTCCCTGGCGTAATCTCGTATCGAGATATCGCCGACACCGAAGCGATGATCGACGCGGCGAAGCGCTACAAAAAAGCTGTGGTGATTGGCGGTGGGTTGCTAGGGCTCGAAGCCGCGAATGGCCTCAAGCTGCGCGGCATGGACGTGACCGTTGTTCACGTGATGCCGTGGCTCATGGAGCGTCAGCTTGATGAGAAAGCTGGCAAATTATTGCAAGGCTCACTGGAAGCCAAAGGTATCGAATTCAGGATGCAGGCGCAAACGGAAGCGCTGGTCGCTGGCGAATCTGGTCGAGTTGCGGCCCTGCGCTTCAAAGGTGGCGAACAGATTCCTGCTGATCTCGTGGTGATGGCGGTCGGCATTCGCCCTAACACGGCACTCGCGGAAAAATCGGGCCTGCAAATAAGCGCGCGACCCGGTGGCATCATCGTCAACGACACGATGCAAACGCTGACCGACCCGCGAATCTATTCAGTTGGCGAATGTGTCAATCATCGTGGCACTGCGTACGGTCTAGTTGCGCCATTGTTTGAAATGGCGAAAGTTTGTGCAAACCATCTCGCCGAATACGGCATTGGTCGCTACGTGGGATCGGTGACGTCGACCAAGCTCAAAGTCACCGGTGTTGACCTGTTCAGCGCGGGGAATTTTCAGGGCGGCGAAGGCACGGAAGACATCACGCTGTCCGATCCGATTGGTGGCGTTTACAAACGGCTGGTGATCAAGGACGACAAGCTCGTTGGTGCCTGTTTGTATGGCGACACGGTTGACGGCTCGTGGTACTTCAAGCTGCTGCGTGAAGGCAAAAATGTCAACGAAATTCGCGATCACCTGATGTTCGGTGAATCGAACATTGGCGACGTGGGCCATGAAGGCAACACTCGCGCTGTATCGATGAAAGACACGGATGAAGTCTGCGGTTGCAATGGTGTGTGCAAAGGCACCATCACAAAGGCGATCAAGGACAAAGGCTTGTTCACGCTTGACGAAGTGCGCAAACATACCAAGGCATCTTCAAGCTGCGGCTCATGCACCGGCCTCGTCGAACAAATTTTGATGTTCACAGCGGGCGGCGACTACAGCGCTACGCCCAAGATGAAGCCGATGTGCGCCTGCACTGACAGCACGCATCAGCACACACGCGACGCGATCCGCGAGCAGAAGCTGCTCTCGGTGCCGGAAGTGATGAAGACGCTCGGTTGGCGTACGCCGAACGGTTGCTCGTCGTGCCGTCCGGCGCTTAACTATTACTTGCTGTCGACCTGGCCGAAAGAGTATGTTGATGATCCGCAATCACGGTACATCAACGAGCGCGCGCACGCCAACATTCAAAAAGATGGCACCTTCAGCGTGATCCCGCGCATGTGGGGCGGCGAGACGACGGCAGATGAGTTGCGCCGCATTGCGAACGCGGTCGACAAATACAAAATTCCGACAGTGAAAGTGACCGGCGGTCAGCGCATCGATTTACTCGGCGTGAAGAAAGAAGATTTGCCGGGCGTGTGGGCCGACATTGGCATGCCGTCCGGGCATGCGTATGCCAAAGCGTTGCGTACCGTGAAGACCTGCGTAGGCTCCGAATGGTGTCGATTCGGCACGCAAGACAGTACGCAAATGGGCAAAGATTTAGAGCGCGCCATGTGGCGTATGTATGCGCCGCACAAGGTGAAGTACGCGGTCAGCGGCTGCCCTCGCAACTGCGCAGAAGCAGGCATTAAAGACGTGGGCATCATCGGTGTCGACTCGGGTTGGGAGATGTACGTTGCGGGCAACGGCGGCATCAAAACCGAGGTCGCGCAGTTCTTCGTCAAAGTGAAAACTTCCGACGAAGTGCTGGAGTACACCGGTGCCTTCATTCAGCTATATCGCGAAGAGGGCTGGTATCTGGAGCGCACCGTGCATTACGTTTCGCGGGTAGGCCTCGACTACTGCAAGAAGAAAGTGGTAGACGATCCGATCAATCGCAAAGCGCTTTGGGAGCGTTTGCAATTCGCGCTCGACGGCGAACCTGATCCGTGGTTTGATTTTGATAAGGCGCGCGTGGATCAACGGCAGTTCATTCCGATAAAACCCGTGACGCCGCAAGCGGTGACCGCTTAATCAATAGGGTGCGCTCCGCGCACCAGAGCCGGTGCGCGGAGCGCACCCTGTAAAGACTATGAGTGCGATTGAGACAGAGATGACCTGGCGATACGTTTGCAAACTGGATGATTTACCCGTGCTGGGTGCCCGCGTTCTCGAGCGTGGTGAAGAAGAGGGCGGTAACGTCGCCGTGTTCCGCAATGATCAGAATGTGGTGTTCGCGCTGCTCGATAAATGTCCGCACAAGGGAGGCCCCTTGTCGCAGGGCATCGTGTTTGGTGAGCGCGTGGCTTGTCCGCTGCACAACTGGACGATCGAGCTTAAAAGCGGTGACGCTGCCGCGCCCGATGTCGGCTGCACGGCGCGCTTTGACGTGAAAATTAATAACGGTGACGTTTTCGTTGACCTGCCGTAGCCGACGCGGTCAGCCCTAGCGATGCAAGAGATTAAGACCACCTGTCCCTACTGCGGTGTGGGCTGCGGTGTATTGGCCAAAACCGACGGTCTGCGCATAACGGATGTTCGTGGCGATCCTGATCATCCGGCAAACTTTGGTCGTCTCTGCACGAAGGGCAGCACGCTTCACCTAACGACTACTCCTTATGGCCGCGCGCTGCATCCAGAAATGCGAACGTCCCGCGAAGAGGATCGCAAGCGCATGAGTTGGGATGTCGTGCTCGACACGCTCGTCGACAAATTCGCAACGACCATCGCCGAACATGGTCCCGACAGTGTCGGCTTCTACATCTCAGGGCAGTTACTCACCGAGGACTACTACGTTTTCAACAAGCTCGCGAAGGGTTTGATCGGCACCAATAACGTCGATACCAATTCGCGACTGTGCATGTCGTCCGCCGTTGCTGGTTACAAGGCAACGCTCGGTGCGGATGCACCGCCCGCCTGCTATGACGATTTGAATCACGCTGAGCTCCTCGTAATCGCCGGCAGCAACGCCGCTTGGGCGCATCCAATTTTGTATCGGCGGCTTGAGGACGCGAAGGCGAAAAATCCTGCGCTTAAGGTCGTCTGCATTGACCCGCGTCGCACAGAGACCGCGCGTGCTGCCGACATGCATCTGACGATTCTGCCAGGAACGGATGTGGCGCTGTTCAACGCGTTGCTGCAATGGTTGCTGTGGGAAGACGCGACCGACAATGCCTACATCGCTGCGCATACCGAAGGGTTCGCCGAACTCAAGACCGCAGTTCGCGAATGCACGCCTGCTTGGGCTGCGCGAATTTGTGGTGTTAACGAATCGCAGATTGTTGAATTTGCGAACTGGTGGAAGCAGTCGAACGCGACGCTCTCGATGTACTGCCAGGGCCTCAATCAGTCCGCGTGCGGCACCGATAAAAACGCTGCGCTAATCAACCTGCATTTGGCCACCGCGCAAATCGGCAAGCCCGGTGCCGGGCCGTTTTCGCTGACCGGGCAGCCGAACGCGATGGGTGGTCGCGAAGTCGGTGGTCTCGCCAATTTGCTGCCCGGACATCGTGACGTTGTTAACTCCGAACACCGCGCAGAAATCGCAAAGTTTTGGGGCGTGGATTCGTTGCCGCCCATCCCCGGAAAATCAGCGATTGAAATGTTCGACGCCGTAAAACGCGGCGAGATCAAACTGCTCTGGATTGCCTGCACCAACCCAGCACAATCGCTGCCGGATTTGCGCGCCGTCGCTGAGGCTTTCGAGAACGCCGAATGTGTGATCGTGCAGGAATCGTTTCGCACGACGGAGTCGGCAAAGCTCGCGGACGTGCTCTTGCCCGCAAGCACCTGGGGCGAAAAGCACGGCACGGTGACCAATTCCGAGCGTCGCGTAACGCACGTAAATGGCGTGTTGCCGCCGCCGGGAAGTGCGCGTCACGACTGGGACATCGTGGTTGATTTTGCGCGGCGACTGGAAGCAAAACTTCGTCCCAACCAGCCAACATTGTTCCCCTACAAAACGCCTGAAGATATCTTCAACGAACACCGCGAAACCACGCGTGGTCGTGACCTCGACATCACTGGCATGAGCTACGCGTCGCTCGACCAGCAGGGACCGCAACAGTGGCCGTTGCGTGAGGGAGAAACGGTTGGCAAAACGCGTCTCTACGAAGACGGCATTTACCCTACCGCCACCGGCAAAGCCAAGTTCAAAGTCACGCCATACAAGGGCGTGGCCGAGCCCGTCGATGCACGCTATCCGCTCGCCCTCACGACGGGGCGCCTGCGCGATCAATGGCACGGTATGAGCCGAACCGGGCGCGTGCCGCAGCTTTACGGGCATGAGCCGGAACCGATGCTCACCATGAACACCACGGACGCCGCACGCCGCTTGCTGATCGTGGGCGAAGTGGTGAAAGTGGCATCGCGTCGCGGCGAACTGGTGGTGCGGCTGGCCGTGAGCGATGACGTTCGCTCGGGCCAGTGTTACGTGCCGATGCACTGGGGCAAATTGACGCTCGCATCGACTGGTTCGCACGGCATCAATGCGTTGACCTTGCCCGCGTTTGACCCGATTTCGAAACAACCTGAACTCAAGCACACAGCGGTGCGCGTCGAACGTACTGAGTTGCCGTGGTCGCTGGTGGCGTTTGCGTATGTTGAAGGTGGTCGCGATCCAGTCGCTGTTTGCGACGAATTGCGCGAGATTGCCCGCACACTCTCAGAATCGGGTAACGCGTTTTTTGCTAGTACAACGTTGATTGGTAACGAAAAACCCGGTGTCGTACTACGTCTCGCCGCCGAGCACGCGCCCGAACGAACCGCGCTGGAGCAAATTGACCGCATTCTTGGGTTGACCGGACTTGCGACACTGGCTTACGACGATCCGCGCCGCAACCTGAGTCGTCGCGTTCGCGTTGACGATGGTCGACTGGTTGGCGTGCGTCTCGCGGGTGATCTGGCGGCCGAGTCGTGGATGCGGGACTTCTTCCTGTCCGGCGCGTCGGTCATTGAGTTGCGTAAGCGCTTACTCGCTGGCAGTGCAGCTGCGCCACAAGGTTTCAAGCCGCGAGGCAAGGTTGTGTGCAACTGTTTCAATGTGTCAGAAAACGAAATTATCGATTTCTGCGCCGCCGCGAACGGCGACGCCACAACCAAACTCGCAGCCCTGCAAACAGCAAAAAAATGCGGCACCAACTGTGGTTCCTGCTTGCCAGAGCTGAGAACACTGGTCGCAAGTTCCGTGGTGGCAGCCTGATTCAGCGCGTCAATTGAGATACAGCTTTTGGCTGAAAGCGCTATTCAATATAGGCATAGACCGATAAAAGCGCATATATCGATAATTAG
Source organism: Burkholderiales bacterium (assembly GCA_025354075.1). Taxonomy (GTDB): domain Bacteria; phylum Pseudomonadota; class Gammaproteobacteria; order Burkholderiales; family Casimicrobiaceae; genus Casimicrobium. The sequence goes on from JANXNO010000150.1 coordinate 9,093, forward strand.
TGATTTATCGGTATAGCCCATATGAAATAAGGATTACGCAGAAAAGCTGTATGCCGGCACTAGAAATCCAGAGATGCAGGGCTAGTCAGAACGCCGCCGCCGCCTTATAATTTAAGGCTCACCAAAATTTCGCTAACAAAGAAACTCTTAAGTCATGGTCGTTATTCGCCTTTCTCGCGGTGGTTCCCGCGGTGCTCCCTTCTTCAACATCGTAGTTGCTGATTCGCGCAATCGTCGCGATGGTCGCTACATCGAGCGTCTTGGCTTCTACAACCCGGTGGGTAAAGAAGGTGCCGAGAACGTGCGTATCGCTCAAGATCGGCTGACGTTCTGGACGAGCAAAGGCGCGCAGATGTCCGACACCGTGACCCAGCTCGCTAAAAACGCTGCTAAAGCCGCCGTCGCCAAAGCATCAGCAGCGCCTGCAGGCGCTCCTGTCGCCGCTTAAGTAGCGCTTCGGAGATTCGAGTGCGTCACGGCATTTGCGTTTTGCGCAGCGCCGTTGATGCCTCCGCTCACACAGCGGGATCAAACGCCTGCCTTCTGTGAGCATCACCAACAACAGCACCCCGCAGCTTGTCGCCATGGGCAAGGTCGGTCGTCCTTATGGGCTGACCGGTGCGGTGCATTTGTATCCTTATTCGCAAGAAGCGCAAACGCTGCTCAAAGCGAAATCGCTGCTGATCGGCACGGTAACGTTTGACGTCAGCCGCTCGCGTCGTCACGGTGATGCCATCGTCTCGCAACTAGTCGGCGTTGATTCACCGGAAGCTGCGGCTAAGCTCACCAACAAAGAAGTGTTCGTTGACCGTGCGCTGTTCGCGGCGCTGCCCGACGGCGAGTATTACTGGCTCGATTTGATCGGCCTGACCTGCACCAATGGCGACCGCGTGTTTGGTGAAATCAGCGAAATTTTTGAGTCCGGCGCACACCCGATTCTTCGCGTCAAGCAGGCCTCTGGGGTGGACGAATTGATTCCCTTCGTCGACGCCATCGTGCGCTCAGTGAGCCTAGCCGAACGCCGCGTCGACGTCGACTGGGAAGGTTTGGAATAACTGATGCTGTCGATCTCCCTGATCGCAGCGTTTCCTGAACTGGCTGAACACGCGCTCGACTACGGCGTCACCGGTCGCGCGCTGAAGCTCGGCCTGTGGCGGTATCAGGGCTTCGGCTTACACGATTTCGCTGCCGACGCACGCAAGTCCATCGACGCCCGACCTGCTGCGGGCGGCCCCGGCATGGTGCTGATGGCAGCGCCTCTCGACGCCGCGCTTGCCGCCGCACGCGCGTGGCACGGTGAGCCAACCACCGTGGTTTTCTTAAGCCCGGACGGTGCGCCACTCGTGCAGTCGCAAGTGCAAATGCTTGCCGCGGCGAAGCACCTGACGTTCGTGGCGGGCCGCTATGAAGGAATCGATCAGCGCTGGATTGACGCCAATGTTGACGTGATCATGTCGATCGGTGACTACGTGCTGTCCGGTGGCGAGCTGCCCGCAGCGGTCGTGATCGACAGTTGCGTGCGACTGCTGCCAGGTGCGCTTGGCGACAATAAATCGGCGACGTTCGAGTCGTTCACCGCAGGCAGGCTCGACTGGCCGCAGTATGCGCTCACATCAGGTGACGAAATCCCAGAGGAGCTAGCAGGCGGTGACCACGCGGCCATTGCCCGCTGGCGCGCAAAACAAGCGCTCGCGCGCACTTGGATGCGTCGCCCCGATCTGCTGGCGCGCGTTAAATTGTCGCCCGAAGAGTTGGCCATGATTGACGAAATCACGCTAGAATCGAAGGCTTAGCAGGAAATTCCTCCGTGCGTAGTTGCCCTGACCCCTAAACGAGGCAAGGCAAAAACAGCACCCGGAACCTGATGTGTGTTCAGCCCCGCACTGTGTTGCCCGTTGTGGGGGGTAGATTGAGTCAAACCAGTCGCACACCTCTCAGACTCTGAAAACACCAACAAAGGAACAGCAATGTCCAAATTTTTGATCGCTCAAATCGAGCAAGAAGAAATCGTCCGTCTCAACAAGACGATCCCCGCGTTTGCGCCAGGTGACACCGTCATCGTCAGCGTGAACGTGGTTGAAGGCGAGCGCAAACGCGTTCAGGCTTTCGAAGGCACGGTCATCGCCAAGCGCAACAAGGGCCTCAACAGCTCATTCATTGTGCGCAAAATTTCCAACGGCGAAGGCGTGGAGCGTACGTTCCAACTGTACTCGCCGATCATCTCCGCCATCGAAGTCAAGCGCCGCGGCGATGTTCGTCGTGCGAAGCTCTATTACCTCCGTGATCGTTCCGGCAAATCGGCACGTATCAAAGAGAAGTTGCCAGCCCGTAAAGTGGCAAAAGTCGCGGTATAGTTATCTATTACCGGACAGCAAAGACGGCCCCTCGGGGCCGTTTTTTATTGGCCACTGCCGATTGCACGCCTGACTTGGTAATCCGCGAAACGCAAAGCCACATGCGGCTATCATCGCGTCAAACCTGACCCAGATCACTGAATGCGCAACAGCCTCTACGACGCTCTCGAAGTTAACTCGTCGAGTTCTACCGACGCCATTAAAGCCGCGTTGCGTACCGTTGTCCGTCGTTTTTGGGCGGTGCCGCGCGATGCGTCAGGCGACTCCGAAGAGGCGGTGCGTTTTGCAGCGCTCGCTGCGGCTATCCTCGTTGATCCCGTGCGCCGTAAGGACTACGACGCAGCGCTGAATCCCGGCGTGGGGGCTGGTCCCTGGCGTCTGCCCATTGCCAGCCGTGACCCGGTCGCCGAAGGGGGCACGCACTCACGAGTTCTGAGTGAGGAGGACAGCGGTGAGGTGTCGCAGCTGTCCATAGTGGCGGCACCGCCGAAAGCGCTTCCTGGGGTCGATGCGCTGGCGGAACCGTTGCCCGATGGCACTGCATGGACGTCTCCTTTGGTATGGGTTGCGCTTTTCGTTGCCTGGCTATTGTTGTGGTTTGCGCTGGCTCTGCCCTTTCCGGAATGGTTTGATCTGTCTATTGGCAAGGCGCTGCTGTTTTCAATGGGAGCCATGGCCGCACTCTTCGCGTGTGCTGCTTGGTTGAGCCGCCCTCAGGAGGTTGCCGGCGCTGCGGCGGGTCTGTCGCGGTTGGCGATTATCAAATGGCGACGTGAGGGATCCATTTTCATCGGCACACCACCGCCCCAGCACGACACGGCGTGGATATTCAAGCTCCGGCTCATGGAGCTAACCCGCAGCGCTGCGGGCTTTGTCACGTCATCAAGCCCGTGGCGACGCCTTGCAGCGCGACTCGTCGATTACGCCCTGGTTGCTGTTGCGCTATACATGTGCGTCTACCTGATTGACCAGATCGTGCCGGTGCTGGACGAAGGTTTCGTTCTGGTGCGCTCAGCGCTGGTGTTGCCGACGCTGGTGGTGCTGTCGGCAATACCCGCATCGGCAATGTTTCATCGTTTGTTCGGTAATACGCCCGGCAAATGGTTATTCAGCTTACAACTGGTGATCGGCATTACGCGCCCTGCGGATCATGCGGAGCCCACGGATCGTCGACTACTGTGGGCACGCGCATCGCGAGTGGCGTGGAGCGGTGCTGCGCTGGGCGTGTGGCCCATTGCGCTGTTTCTCTTGCCTCGCAACTTGCGATTAGCCAGAGACACCGAAACTGATTGGGAAAGTTATGGCGATTCCCTTCTGATGGCCAGACCACTGACCACGCAGGCGGTGGCAACGGGTCTTGTTATTTTGCTGGCCGCATCACTAATTTTGATGTCGGGCTGGCGTCGTGATTACATCGCCGTGTGGCCGAGGCTCGTGTCGATGACGATAGCTGCGCAAACGTCAATGGCCAATGCGTTCCCGGCAAAATCGGGCAATGCGGTTGCTGGGCCTGCGGCATCGCCGCGTGAGGTTGCCGACGCACCTATAGTCTCGTCCACGCCCCTGCCTCCGTCGCGATCAGGTGCTTCAACTGAACCGGATAGATTGCCCGAAATCAATGCTGCACCACCGGCAGTGCCCGTAACACCCACGCTGCGACCCTTGTCATTGCCAATACCCCCTGTTGGGGTTGCGACGAGCGAATCGTCCAAGGCTGTATCGCCCATTACGAATTCCGTCGCCGAGGCGGAAATGTCAAGACAGGCGGCGGCATCTCTGGCACGTCGGCAGCGGATTGACGGCTACGCGCGGCAAACCGACGCTGCACGCCGTTCCGGAAGCTATGCCGCGCTGCAAGGCAGCTGTCAGCGCTGGACGCAGGATCAGCCTGGCAGTGCGGACGCGTGGCGCTGTTTCGGGCTGGCACAATTTCAAAACGGTGCAGGCCGGGCGGCGCTGCCCGCGCTACGTCAGGCGCTCAAAATTGAGCCACAGGACGCTCAGGTGGAAAGCGCCATCATGAATATTCTGCGACCGTAGTCGGCAGATAGATACGTCGATACGCGATGGCGCTCGATGTTATTTACGACGCAGCACAAAAACAAATTCACCGTTCGCGGCGGACTGGTCCACTAATGCGTTTCCTGTTTGCCGCGAAAACGCCTGAAAATCCCGCTGTGACGCAGGATCGGTCGACACTACTTTGAGGAGCTGCCCGGTCAGCATGTCATTCAACGCTTTTTTTGTGCGCAGTATCGGCAGTGGACAGTTCAGTCCCCGTGCGTCTACTTCTCGGTCAACGTGAGTGGGTGTCATGGCAGATTCCGGATATTTTTAGGGACTGAAGGCGAGCATGCAGTTCGCCTTGATTCAGCTTACGAGTTTAGTCGAGATATTCGAACAGCCGAACCACGCGCGTCACGCCACTTGTGGTGCTCGCCAGTTGCGTCGCCGCGTCCGCTTCGCTGCGTTTCACGATACCCATCAGATACACCACATTCGCCTCGGTCACGACTTTCACGTGGTTCGCCTGAAACCGGTTGGCTTCGAGATAGCGGGTTTTCACAATCGCGGTTAGTCGGGAATCATTGGTCACGCTGATCACGCCAGCCTGCGGGCCAATGACCATTTCGTTGTAGACGCGCGCGATGCCGCCGACCGATATGAGCTCTTCCTCTACCCCGCGCTTCACTGCGTCGCTCGCGGTTTCCCCCGTGATCAGCACATGCCGGTTGTAGCTCGTGATATTGACGTGCACCTGATCATTGAAACGCGTTTTAATTTTCAGAAGCGCCCGATTCTCGATATTTTCGTCATCGACAAACGCGCCACCGGATCGCCGGTCCTCCGCCAGTGCGACCGCCGTTACGGCGCCACCGATGATCAGCGGCGCACATGCGGAAAGCCCCAGCAACAGCCCTGAAAGAAGCAATGCTGTGGCACCAATGCGAAGAGTGGGAGTCATCAAAATTATCCTTGTGGGTTAGATCGAAAAACGATAATCACGATACGGTCTCGTACAAACCAAAGACTGTAACAAGCAAATTATCCGCGTTGTCGGTGCGGCACCCCGACGTCAGCCTTCAAATATGTTCTTGATCCACTGCGGCCTGCTTGAGCCATCAAACAAAACCGCGTCGACGCGACAGGCGGGTGTGACTGCAATGCGGCTCAGATACAGACCAATGGCGCGCTCGATACGCTCCCGTTTGTCGCGGCCGATGCTAGCCGCTGCGCCGCCGAAGCGGCTGCTGCCGCGCTGTCGTACTTCAACAAAAACGAGAGTCGCACCGTCGCGCATGATGAGGTCGATTTCGCCAAACCGGCACGACCAGTTGCGTTCCACCAGCGACAGACCAGCCTCACGCAGCAACGCTTCTGCGTCACGCTCAAAGCGCTCCCCCGTACTGCGGGCAGGCTTGATATCAGGGCCCAACCTTCACCAGACTACGCTCACGGAACTCGCCAATCATCGGCTGCCGCCGGTATTGCGCGTCCTTCAACGTCAGTCGACCAATCGCGCCATCAAACGACGCTGGCAGGTCGTCGCGCCCCGCCGTGATGACCAGTCGCGCTGCGTCCAATCCCAGCGCATAGAGTCGGGCGAGCGTAGGCGATGGCAGCTCCCCCGGGACGGTGTACGGCGCAAACTCTGCGCGTTCGCCGTCGATGACCCAGGGCGCGTCGGCGATACGTACGCCCGTCCAGTCGGCGGTGCGCTCCAGCGCGGACTCATAGCTGGCACTGGTCACATAAATGGCCATGCCACGAAGATACGGTCGCAGTTCAGCCAGTGCGCTGCCGCCGCCGGCAAATAGCACGCAGTCCACATTGTCACGCCGCCAGCCGTCCGCGCTGCGCCGCCACGAATCCCGCGACCCCAGCGCCTTTTGAGCTAGCGGCGTGGCAATGCCACGGTCCCGCCAGAAGCCGAGAATCGAGATGGTGACCCGGTTGGCCAGCGCGCCGCTGGCTTCGACCAGCACCGGATAGCGGCAGGCGTCCTCCACCGCCTGCTGGGCGATCGCTTCGCCTTCCGCTTCAAGATCAGGTGCCAGCACCGTCATTGAGGGGGGTGGCCGCGTACCGAGCGGTGACAGTAGGAGGGTAGGCCGCAGCACTGGCAAGGTGGCTGAGGCGAGGGTGGTGACGTCGCTGCGACCCAGCGGACCGACGACCCAGTCCACCTTGTCATCCACGCAGCGCGTGTAAGCGGCGACCACGCCGGACGTGCCGTCAGCGCCGCCATAGCTGCATTCGCGCACACTAACGTCTGATTTGCGCGTTGCAAACGCGGCGTTGGCGCCCTCGCGGACGCTCACCGCAGCCCGCCGCAGCATGGTGTTGTCGAGCGGCAACAGCAGCACTACGTTCAATGCGGGCTTTGTGTTCTGTGGGTCGACGTCTGCTTGCGCTAAAGTGGGAGGCTTGGTCGCGGTTTGCGCGATCAACGGGGCGGACGCGCCGGGCATGTGGGTTGAAGGTGCCTGCGCGGGTGCCGGCACCGGCAGCAGGGCGCAGGCCACGATGCTGACCGCAGCCCAACCTGTACGAATGAGTCGATTCATTTTCCATTGCGATGGAACCATAAGCTTCAAGGTCAGCACAGCGCACATGTCCGAACAAAAAAAGATTTCACCGGGATTGTATGTAGTGGCCACGCCGCTGGGGAACCTGAGCGACATCACCGTGCGCGCGCTGGCTACCCTCAAGTCGGTTGACTGCATTGCCTGCGAGGATACGCGGGTGACGCGTGACCTGCTCCGTTTTCTCGAAATTGTGCCACCCACGTTGGTGTCGGTGCGCGAGCACAACGAACGCGCCGCCGCGGACGCGGTGATCGCGCGGATCGCCGGGGGTGAGGCGGTGGCGTACGCCAGCGATGCGGGAACGCCTGCCATCAGCGACCCCGGCGCACGACTGGTAGCCGCTGTTCGTTCAGCGGGCTTTCCGATAATTCCGATCCCCGGTGTCAGCGCGGTAACCGCCGCGCTGTCGGTCGCCGGACTTGAGTCGACCGCGTTCACGTTTCTCGGATTTGCACCGGTGACAGCGGGCGAAATCGCTGAATTTGTCGCGACCATGAGCACGCGCACCGAAACTAGCGTCTGCTTCGAGTCACCGCACCGCATCGAGAAATTGTTGCTGGCACTGGGGACGGGCTTGCCCGTGGATCGCCGTGTGGTGATAGCGCGCGAGCTGACCAAAAAATTCGAGACCATCACGGCGCTCAATGCGGGCGACATCGCTGGGTGGATTCCGCTGCACGCCGACAAAATGCGCGGCGAATTCGTGATCGCCGTCGCCGGGGCGGCGCAGGCCACGCGCGCCTCCACGTTTGAAGCGCGCTCAGTGCTCAAGGCGCTGTTGCAAGAGTTGCCGCCCGCCAAGGCGGCGAAGCTCGCGGCAAAGATCACGGGTGAATCACGCGACGCGCTGTACGCTCTGGCGGAATCGCTCAAGGCTTAGTGCTCGATTGGCCGCCGCAGCGCAAAGCACGCACCGTCTGCCAGCATGATGCTGATGCGCGCGATCATCGGACTTTTTTGACATGGCTGCGACCGTCGGCGCTGTTGCCCGCGCGCCGTCGCGCACGACCTGTAAACGAGCCGGGCAAACTTGCGCGTCCCCAAGCCGACGTTTGCCTTGCCGTCATGCCGTGCGTCGGAGCGCAGAATCCGTGCCGCATACCGCTGCGACCCGTCGGCGCGTTGCCGCCGGTTCTAGGCCCGAAGCGAAGCGCGCGAACCTCGCTAAAGTTGATGCATCTTTCTGTTAAGACGCCCATCAAATTTAAGCATAAGTGCTATTTTTATAAAAAGTCGACTTTATCAATAATTGGCATGCTAGCCTTTTTTAAATATAGCTTTTTGAAGAAAGTTACTAGACAATTTGCTCGGCCCGATACAATCATTCGAATGTCTTCGGCTGCTGATTTTTCTTCCCCCGCCACTGCGCCCTCCCACTGCGAACCGCTCGTCGAATTAAAAGACGTGAGCTTCGGTTACACGCGCACGCGCAAAATTTTGTCTGGCGTCACGCTGACCGTGCCCAAAGGCAAGCTGGTGGCTGTAATGGGCGGTTCTGGTTGTGGCAAAACGACCATTTTGCGACTGCTGTGCGGCCAACATCGCGCCAGCAGCGGCGAGGTGCTGGTCGGAGGGCAATCAGTCGCTACGATGGATCGCGAACAGATGTTTGCGCATCGTCGGAGACTCGGGATGTTGTTTCAGTTCGGCGCGTTGTTTACCGACCTGTCGGTGTTCGACAACATCGCGTTTCCGATGCGCGAACACACGGATCTGCCCGAAGAGGTCATCCATGATCTGGTGCTGATGAAACTCAATGCAGTGGGCCTGCGCGGCGCGGCGCGGCTGAAGCCAAGCGAGTTGTCCGGCGGCATGGCGCGGCGCGTGGCACTTGCCCGAACCATTGCGCTTGACCCGCAACTGGCGCTGTACGACGAACCTTTCGCAGGGCTTGATCCGATCTCGCTATCGGTCGTAGGCCAGCTTATCCGCAAGCTCAATGACGCGTTGGGCATGACCTCCGTTCTGGTCACGCACGACATCGCCGAATCGATGAAGATCGTTGACTACATCTACTTTATTTCCGACGGCCGCGTCGTCGCGCACGGCGACGTGCCGAGCATCAGGGCCAGCAAAGATCCGTTCGTGCGCCAATTCGTTGACGGCGAACCCGACGGTCCAGTGCGCTTTCACTACCCAGCAAAAACCCTGGTCGAGGACTTCGCGTGAACGCGCTCATTGAGGTAATCCGCGGAATCGGTGCGTCGGTTATTGGCGGCGTCAGTCGCATCGGTTACGCCACCCGTTTTTTGTTCACCATTCTTGCGCACAGCGGCACGTCGTTCATGCGTCCGCGATTGGTGGTGCGCGAGGTGTATCAGGCGGGCGTGTTGTCGCTGATCATTGTCTGCATGAGCGGGCTGTTTGTCGGCATGGTGCTGGCGCTGCAAGGCTATGAAACGCTGTCGCGCTACGGCGCATCGGAATCAATGGGCGTGCTGGTGGCGATGGCGCTGGTGCGTGAGCTGGGGCCTGTGGTTGCAGGATTGTTGTTCGCGAGCCGTGCGGGCTCCGCGATGACCGCTGAAATCGGACTCATGAAAACCACTGAACAACTGGCCGCGATGGAAGTCATGGCCGTTGACCCTATCGCCCGCGTGGTGGCGCCACGGTTTTGGGGGGGGGTGATTTCGTTGCCATTGTTGGCGGTATTATTTTCTACGCTCGGTGTCTTCGGTGGTTTTCTGGTGGCGGTGAAATTGATCGGCGTAGATAGCGGCGCGTTCTGGAGCCAGATGCAAGCGTCCGTCGACTGGCACTATGGCGTGCTCAACGGCGTCATCAAGAGCGTTGTGTTTGGCATCGCTGTAAGCTTGATCTCAGTCTTTGAAGGCTACGATGCCGACCCTACCGCCGAGGGTGTTTCCGCTGCCACTACTCGCACTGTGGTGACCTCCGCGCTGGCCATTCTGGCGCTCGACTTTGTGCTTACCGTCTTCATGTTTAGAGGTGAGATTAACTGATATGAACAAGAAAATAATTGATCTTTGGGTCGGCGTTTTTGTATTGATCGGCCTGGCCGGCCTCGCATTTCTGGCGCTTAAAGTTGGCAATCTGCTCAGCACCACCGAAGAGCGCAACGGCTATGAAATTGAGGCTCGTTTTGACAATATCGGCGCGCTGAAGCCGCGCGCTCCGGTGAAAGCTGCGGGCGTTGTCGTAGGTCGCGTGGAGTCCATACGTCTTGACGGAAAAACCTACGAAGCGGTTGCGCGTTTGCACATCTTCCAGCAATACAAGTTCTCCAAAGACACCATCGCAGCCGTGTTCACTTCGGGCCTGCTCGGCGAGCAGTTTGTCGGACTTGAAGGCGGTGGCGACAGCGTTATGCTCAAAGACGAAGATCAAGTCAAGAAGACGCAATCAGCCGTGCAGATTGAAAAGCTGATCTCGCAATTTTTGTTCAGCAAAGCGTCGGAATCGCCCACGCCCGCTGCGTCGGCAACCCCTGCCGCAGCACCCGCGCCCACATCTGCCACTGGAGTAAAGCCATGAAGTTCGTTGTTGTAATCCTTGCTGGCGTGATGACGCTCTCAGGCTGCGCTTCGTTTCGCACGACTGCGCCTGGCGACCCGATTGAGCCGATCAATCGGGGTATCTACTCGTTTAATACTACGTTCGATCATTATCTGTTCAGGCCCATTGCCAAGGGCTATGACTTCGTCGTGCCGGGCCCCATCAAAACTGGCGTGACCAATGTTTTCCAGAATGTCTCCGACGTGCAGTCGCTGGTCAGCGACGCGTTGCAGCTCAAAGGGGCCAAGTTCGGTGACGATCTGGGTCGTGTGATGCTCAACACCACGTTCGGCATTGGCGGTATTTTCGATCTCGCAACACCAATGGGCATTGAGCGTGGCAATGAAGATATCGGGCAAACGCTCGGTTATTGGGGCATCGGCTCAGGGCCGTATCTGGTCGTGCCATTTTTAGGGCCGTCATCGCTACGGGATGCAATCGGGCGCTACGGCGACTCGCAAGTCAATCCTTTGTCCTACGTGTCATCCGTGCCGGTGCGGAACTCGTTAACGGGCCTGAGTGTCGTAGATGCACGGGTGGGACTGTTTCCAGCGGAAGATCTGCTGAATCAAGCCTCGCTCGACAAATACACATTTCTGCGGTCTGCCTATTTGCAGCGCCGACAGAGCCTAGTGCTTGACGGCAAGCGCCCTAAAGAAGAATAGTTGAAAGATGAAGTTTATGAAGCGGTTGAAATGGTTTACGGGTCTTTTTGCAGCGGTGATGCTTTCAGCGTTTACCGTCGTCTCTGCGCACGCGGAAATCGCTCCTGACGCTTTGATCAAAACAGTGGCCACAGATGTCACCACCGTGCTCAAAGCTGATCCGGCGATCTTGAGCAATGCCGCGAAACTGAAGGAATTGATCGAAAACAAACTAATTCCCAATTTCAGTTTTGCCCGCATGACGCAGTTGGCGATGGGTCGCAACTGGAGTAAGGCCTCTCCTGATCAGCAAGCCGCATTGACTAAAGAATTTCAGACGTTACTGGTGCGAACCTACTCTGGCGCGCTCGCGAACTTTCGCAATAACACCATCGACGTTCGCCCGCTGCGCATGCAGCCTGCCGACGCAGACGTCACGGTCAAGACGGTGATCAACCAACCCAACGGCCAGGGCATTCCAATTGACTATTCGCTGGAAAAGGGCGCTGACGGAAACTGGAAGGCGTACGACATCGTCGTCGCTGGCGTGAGCCTCGTAACCAACTACCGTGATGAGTTCAACACTGTGATTCGTGATCAGGGCGTTGATGCGCTGGTCAAGCAATTGCAGGCCAAGAACAAGTAAGCATGCAGCTCACTGGGGAGATCACCTTTGCCAGCGTCCATAGCGTCTGGGACAATTTTGCGCCTGCCGCAGCGGGCGATCAACTGATCGACGTGTCCGGGGTAACTCAGGTAGATTCGGCTGGACTCGCGCTGATATCGGCGCTCAAACGTAAGGCTGGAGCGCAATGCCGAGTCGTCGGTTTGCCCCCAAAACTTGCCACCTTAGCCTCGGCGTACGACGTGGAAGCGCTGTTCTAGCCGGTACTCTAAAATCAGGGGCTAACTTAAACAGTGCCTCTGTGAATCCAGTTTCTGCCAAAGCAGCCGCCGTCAACGTCGACGACATCTGCAAATCCTATCCCAATGTTCGCGCGCTCAACCACGTATCTCTTCGTGTTGAGCAGGGCGAATTTTTTGCGTTGCTAGGGCCTAACGGTGCAGGTAAAACCACGTTGATCAGCATCCTCGCAGGCCTCACGCGATCTGATAGCGGGCACGCGTCAATCATGGGCTATGACACCGTTAGCGACTATCGCGAGGCACGAAAAAATCTCGGCGTTGTACCGCAGGAGTTGGTCTACGATCCTTTTTTCAGCGTTCGCGAAACGCTGAGATTTCAGGCGCGCTACTACGGGGTACCCAAAGCGGACGCATGGATCGACGAAATTCTGCACAACCTCGATTTGACTGGCAAAGCTAACGAGAACATGCGCGCGTTGTCGGGCGGTATGAAACGCCGCGTGCTGGTGGGGCAAGCGCTCGTACACAAGCCACCGGTGATCGTGCTTGATGAGCCCACCGCAGGCGTGGACGTAGAGCTGCGACAGAACCTGTGGACGTTCATCAAACGATTGAACAGCGAAGGCCACACCATCATTCTCACTACACACTATCTCGAAGAAGCCGAGGCGCTGTGCAACCGTGTGGCGATGCTCAAGAACGGCGAAATCGTGGCGCTCGACACCACCGCAAATTTGTTGCGTGGCATGTCGGGCATCACGGTGCAGGTGTCAGCAGACACGATGCCTGTTTCGTGGGCGTCTCGTAGCAGCGCGCAGGCGTCCGGCGCATTCGGATTTACGTTGTCGGGCTATGCCGAGCTGGAGTCGTTGCTGGCGGCCTTTCGCGAAGCTAACATCGCCATCCGCGAGATGAAACTGGGTGAGGCCGATCTCGAACGAGCCTTCCTGAAACTCACGTCACAATCTGCGGCGGCCTCATGAGCACGCCCATCCTTGGCCCCGGCTTTAACGCGCTCTTTTACAAAGAATGCCTGCGCTTCTGGAAGGTCGCGTTCCAGACTATCGTGGCACCTGTCGTTACGACGCTCTTGTACCTGCTGATTTTTTCGCATGTACTCGAATCCAACGTAAAGGTGTACGAAGGGCGCGTCAACTACACGTCGTTTCTGATCCCGGGTCTGGTGATGATGGCGGTACTGCAAACCGCATTTGCCAACAGTTCGTCGTCGCTGATTCAGAGCAAGATGATGCGCAGCATTATTTTCATTCTGTTGCCACCGATTACGTCGCTAGAGATTTTCTGCGCCTATGTGTTCGGTGCGATGGTGCGCGGGCTCGCAGTGGGGCTTGGCGTGTGGCTGATCACGTTCCCATTTGTAGGTGCCGCCGCAGCCGTTCCACAAAAACCGCTGTGGGTGCTTGCGTTCGCAGCCTGTGGCAGCGCCATCATGGGCACGCTCGGCTTGATCGCTGGCATCTGGTCAGAAAAATTTGATCATCTCGCCGTGTTTCAAAACTTCATCATCATGCCGCTCACCTTCCTGAGTGGTGTGTTTTATTCGATTCATTCGTTGCCCGCGTTCTGGCAGACCTTGTCGCATTTCAATCCTTTTTTCTACATGATCGATGGCTTCCGTTACGGTTTTTTCGGCATCGCCGATGTCAGCCCGTGGCGCAGTCTCGCCGTCGTGACCTTTTTCGTCATCGCGCTGTCGATCATTGCCATGCGCATGCTGCAAACCGGCTACAAACTTCGTCAATAGCACTGTTCCTGTGGGAGTGGTTCTACTGCGACTGCTGACATTGAATCCAAATTTTCGCGGTGAAACCGCTCCCTCCAAATACCGCACAGAGACCCGAATGCTTACTCCAGACACACTGAAAAATTACATCGCCTCCGCACTACCCTGCACGCACATTGAGCTTGAGGGCGACGGCCAACATTTTTACGCCACCATCGTGAGCGCTGAATTCGCAGGTCTGTCAATGATCAAGCAGCATCAAAAGGTTTACGCAGCGCTCGGCGATCGCATGAAGGCCGAAGTACATGCGCTGTCGATGAAAACCTACTCGCCTGAACAATGGGCCGCCCAGGCTACAAAAGGCTAGAACATGGACAAATTGCGAGTTACCGGCAACGGTCCGCTGCGTGGTTCGGTGCGTATTTCCGGAGCGAAAAACGCAGCGCTGCCGATTTTGTGTTCATCATTACTGGTCAAAGCGCCGGTGACGTTTACCAACGTGCCACAACTGAACGACACGCGCACCATCGTGCGTTTGTTGAACCAGATGGGCGTCACAGCTTCTCGCACTGAAACGCATCGTATCGAAATCGATGCCAGCACGCTGACCAAGCCAGTCGCCGAATACGACCTCGTGAAAACGATGCGCGCTTCCGTTCTCGTGCTCGGCCCGCTGGTTGCGCGTTGGGGCGAGGCGCGCGTGTCGTTGCCTGGCGGCTGCGCGATTGGTCAACGTCCCGTGGATCAGCACTTGAAGGGCCTTGAGGCCATGGGTGCCGAGGTCACGCTCGACGGCGGCTACATCAATGCCAAAGCCCCTGGCGGGCGCTTGAAAGGCGCACGTATCGTGATGGACATGGTCACCGTCACCGGCACCGAGAACATCATGATGGCGGCCACACTTGCCGACGGCGTGACGGTGATTGAAAACGCCGCGCGCGAGCCCGAAGTCGTCGATCTAGCCCATTGCCTGATCGCGATGGGCGCAAAGATTTCTGGCGCGGGAACAGACAGCATCACCATCACCGGCGTCGACGATTTGCATGCCGCGACGTATCGCGTGATGCCAGATCGTATTGAGGCGGGCACGTTTGCCTGCGCGGTAGCAGCAGTCGGTGGCGAAATTACTTTGCTCGACGCGCCGGTCGCGTCGATGGAGGCGATCCTCGACAAGCTGCGTGACGCGGGCTGCAGCATCGCAATCAACGGCACCGCAATCACTGTTGCACGCAAAGGCGCGCTCAAGGCCGTGAGCGTGAAAACCGCGCCGTACCCTGCCTTCCCGACCGACATGCAGGCGCAGGTGATGGCGATGAACGTTGTCGCCGAAGGCACTGCCGTGATGACCGAAAACATTTTCGAGAACCGCATGATGCACGTCTCCGAGCTGTCGCGTCTCGGTGCGACGATCGAGGTGACGGGCAATACGGCGGTCGTGCAGGGCGTGAAATCGCTCAAAGGCGCAAACGTGATGGCCACTGATTTGCGTGCTTCGGCAAGCCTTGTGATCGCGGGCCTTTGCGCCAGCGGCGACACCATGATCGACCGCATTTATCACCTTGATCGTGGCTACGAACATATCGAAGACAAGTTGATCGGCCTCGGCGCGCGCATCGAGCGCATCTCGACATGATCACTTTTGCACTGTCGAAGGGCCGCATCCTCGACGACACGCGTCCGCTGTTGCGCACCGCGGGCATTGACGTGCTCGAAGACCCGGAATCGTCGCGCAAACTGATCCTGCTCACGCAGCGCGACGACGTGCGCGTGGTGCTAGTGCGCGCGAGTGATGTGCCAACCTACGTGCAGCAAGGCGGCGCTGACATCGGCATCTCGGGCAAAGACATTTTGATGGAAGCCGATTTGATCGGGCTCTACGAGCCGCTCGACCTGAACATCGCGAAATGCCGTTTGATGGTTGCCGTTCCGGATAGCACCGATTACGAAGCGCTGGTGCAGCGTGGGCGGAGGCTGCGCGTCGCCACCAAATACATCACGACGGCGCGCGCACACTTTGCAAAAAAAGGTGTACACGTTGATCTGATCAAGCTTTATGGCTCGATGGAATTGGCGCCGCTCGTGGGCATGGCCGACGCGATTGTCGACGTGGTCAGCAGTGGCGCGACGCTTGCGGCTAATCACCTCAAAGCGGTCGAAAAGATTGCCGATATTTCGGCAAGACTCATCGTCAATCAGGCCGCACTCAAGACCAAACGCGACGCCATCATGCCGATTATCGAGAGCTTTGCAAAGTCCATTGATGCAAGGTCGTAGGGTGGGCAACTTGTTGCCCACGCGTGACCAACGACACCGAAAATTTTATACAACTTAGTATTGAAAGCGCCATTCAATAAGGGCTAAATGGCAGTTTATGCTTGAAGTCGACAAATGGCATAAATCAGCGATTAGCCCAAGTTAAATGGGCTTTTCACGTCAGAGCTGTTAACAAAGTAACCGATACGAGGGCAACAAATTGCCCACCCCACAAACCATGAAATTACTCGATTCTTCGCGCCCAGATTTCTTCGCCTCACTTGACGCGCTGACGCATCACGCGGGCGCGCTGGACGAAACCGTCGACGCGACGGTCGCGAAAATTCTCTCCGACGTGAAGACGCGCGGTGACGAGGCGGTGCTTGAGTACACGCAGAAATTTGATCGCCTCAACGCGCCGTCGATGGCCGCGCTGGAATTGTCGAAAGACGAGATGAAGAGCGCTTTCGACGCGCTCGATCCCGATCTCAAAACCGCGTTGATGCTTGCACGAGACCGTATCGAGGCGTATCACCGTCGCCAGATCGCGGAGGGCTGGCGTTACACCGAAGCCGACGGCACACAGCTCGGCGTGCAGATCACGCCGCTGGATCGCGTGGGCCTGTACGTGCCCGGTGGCAAGGCCGCGTACCCTTCATCGCTGCTCATGAACGCCGTGCCTGCGAAAGTCGCTGGCGTGCGCGAGATCATCATGGTGGTGCCGACGCCAGATGGCGTTAAGAACGCGACGGTGCTCGCCGCTGCGCATCTGGCGGGCGTGGATCGCGTGTTCACTATCGGCGGCGCGCAAGCGGTCGGCGCGTTAGCGTTCGGCACGGCAACGGTGCCAGCGGTAGACAAAATCGTCGGGCCGGGCAACGCGTACGTTGCCGCCGCCAAGCGTCGCGTGTTTGGCATCGTCGGCATCGACATGATCGCTGGACCGTCGGAAATTCTCGTGATTGCTGATGAAAACGCGAACCCGGATTGGGTCGCGATGGATCTGTTTTCGCAGGCCGAACATGATGAAGTCGCGCAGTCGATTTTGCTCACGCCTAGCGAATCGTTGATCGCGGCGGTGCAGGCAAGCATCGCGAAGTTGTTGCCAACGATGCCACGCAAAGACATCATCGCGGCCTCCCTCGCAGGTCGCGGCGCGATCATCAAAACGCGCTCGCTCGAAGAGGCGTGCGAAATCAGCAATCGCATCGCACCAGAGCATCTCGAATTGTCTGTTGCTGACCCGGAAGCGTTGCTGCCTATGCTGCGGCACGCTGGGGCAATCTTCATGGGTTACGGTAGCAGTGAGGCGATTGGCGATTACGTGGCGGGCACCAACCACGTGTTACCAACGTCGCGCTCGGCACGTTTCTCTTCACCACTCGGCGTTTATGATTTTCAGAAGCGTACGAGCCTGATTTATGTGTCGCCGGAAGGTGCAAAAACGCTTGGCAAAGCGGCCGCGACGCTGGCGTACGCAGAAGGCCTGCAAGCGCACGCTAGAGCCGCTGAACTGAGAATGTAGCGATAGTTTTCCCCCTCTCCCCTCGCGGGAGAGGGTTGGGGTGAGGGGGCAACTGGCACAGCAATGCCACGTTCATTTTTCATTCCAATCTACCCCTCACCCTAGCCCTCTCCCACAACGGGAGAGGGGACGAGAGCCGATATGAGTACGTCCGAATTCATCGCCAAAACCATCCGTCCCGAAGTCCGCGCATTGAAGGC
>JANXNO010000163.1 GCA_025354075.1 Burkholderiales bacterium
GGCAGCGTTGCGCCCGCACCGCAGCAATTGCGTGTGATCCAGATAACCGTGCCACAGCCCATCCTTGATATCGACAACAGCGCACCGACTACGAAATACGATGCAGCCACCGACGGCGTGCTGTTGATTCGGTACCTGCTCGGCTATCGCGACGCCGCTCTGACCAATGGCGCGCTCAGCCCGGTGGCAGGCCGCAATGCAACGCAAATTGCCGCACACATCGCGGCGAACCTGACGCTTTTCGACGTGGACGGCGACGGTCTGACCTTGGCGACGACCGACGGCGTGATGATCTTGCGTCGCCTGCTTGGATTCACCGATCCGGCGGCCATCACCCAGGGTGTCAAACACTCAAACCGCGTGAATGCGGACGTGGTGTCGGCAATTGATGCGTTGAAGCCGCAATAAAACGATGATCGCGCGCCGAGCAGCAACGCCACTACGGCGCAGATCGTGTGCATTTTCCAATACGACTTTTCACGCAAAGCCCCAATCAATGAGGGCCTAAGTACAAAAAATGCCTTAAGTCGATATGCGGCTAAAACGACAGCTAACCCCGTTACCATAGGGCGACTCAGCAAATAGCTGTTAAGCTAAAAACACCATCTACGACGTCAGCATTTTGCCCGTGCCGCGACGTACCGATTCACCGACGAAACCGTCTGCTAGCATCTTCCGCCGTGACTCTCTCTCGCCCTCTCCTCGCGCTGCTGGCAGCACTTTTCCTCCTCGCTTGGCTGTGGCCCACCGGGAGCCGCACGCTGGTGCGTCCCGACGAGGGCCGCTACAGCGAAATCGCACGCGAGATGGCGCTATCCGCCGACTACGTCACGCCGACGTTAAACGGCCTCAAATACTTCGAAAAGCCGCCACTGCAATATTGGACGACCGCGCTCGCGTTTCAGGTATTCGGGCAAAGCGATTTCGCGGCGCGCTGGTGGCAGGCAGCGACCAGTTTGTTTGGGCTTTGGCTCGTGTGGCTTGCCGTGCGCGCGCTCGCGGGGCATGAAATGGCGTGGGTGGCCAGCACAATGCTGGCATCAATGTTTTATTACTTTTTGATCGCGCACATCAACACCACCGACATGGGGCTTGCCGCGTTCATGACGATGACCCTGGTTGGGCTGATGCGTGGTTTTGGTGTGGTCGGACAATCGGCAGCCGCAACGCGCGCGTGGATGGTCGCAGCGTGGGCGGGAGCAGCACTTGGATTTTTGTCGAAAGGTCTGATCGCCATCGTGCTGCCCGGCGCGATTTTTGTGATCTATCTGCTGATCACGCGGCAGTGGAAATTGCTGACGCAACTGGAGTGGGTCTGGGGGCCGATTGCGTTCCTCGCCGTCGCTGCGCCATGGCCGATACTGGTGCAATCACGCAACCCGGAATGGGCGAATTTTTTCTTTATTTACGAGCATTTTTCACGCTTCTCCAACAGCGAACATAACCGGCTCGGATCAATGCTGTATTTCGTGCCGGTGTTGATCGTGGGTTTAGCCCCTTGGACGCCCGCGTTGCTGGCATTTTTGCGTCGCGATGGCCGGCAAGCGGTGCGTGAAACGTACGCCCGCGCGACGATAAACGTGCCGTTGTTGCTGACGATCTGGTGTGTGTTTCAGTTCGTATTTTTCAGCGTGTCGCAATCAAAATTACCTTCATATTTGTTGCCGATCACACCGGCTGCGGCGATGTTGCTGGCGCCGGTTCTGGTACGCGCAGCTAAGCGCTCATTCACGCAATTGTTGCTGTTGATGGCGGTGATTCCACTGTCACTGTTTGCGCTGGTCGTGTTCCGCACTGAGTTCATCGACGACGCGTACACAAGCGGCATGATCAATCAATTTGCGGTGTATGCGGGTATAGGTGGCGTGGTCTTCGCGGTGGCCATTGCCACAGCCCACCGTCTTAACCAGCGAGGACGGCGCATCGACGCCATCGTCGTCGCTGCTGTGCTGGCAACGGTTGGCGGCAGTGTGGCGGCCTGCGGCTACGAAGCGTTGTCTGCCAGTACCTCCAGCCACCAATTGGTACAGGACTTTTTGTCCACCGAACCGACGTATAGCAAGGACGATGCGTTCTACTCAATCGGCATCTATGAGCAGACCGTGCCGCCGTATCTGGGCCGCACCTTGACGCTGGTCGATTACCTTGACGAAATGGGCCTGGGCGCATCGTTCGAGCCGGATAAAGTGCGCTTCAATTTCACGGATTTCGCGATTGAGTGGGAGGGATCGGATCGAGCGTATGCAATCACCGATTTTGAGAAACTGCCACGCATGGATTTCGCAGGCCTGCAATACCGCGTCGTTGCTGCAGATTTGCGCCGCGTAATCATCGCGAGGCATGACAAGTGAGCAGTACCGCGCTCTCCATCGCGCTGCTGAGCGTACTGCTCAACGCCGCCGCGCAGCTCTTTTTGAAGGCGGGCACCAACGTCGTTGGTACGGTGAGTTTTGGTGATGCGAACACACTCAACACCCTAATGGCCATCGCCCGAGTGCCGTGGTTCTGGGCGGGCTTTGCGTGCTACGGCATCAGTCTGTTCACGTGGATCGCCACGCTCTCGCGGCTTCCGGTGAGTGTGGCGTATCCGCTTGTCTCCATCGGCTACGTGGTCAATGCGCTCGCGGCGTGGTGGCTGTTCGGCGAATCGCTGACCATGCAAAAATTGATTGGTGTCGGCTTCATCATCATCGGCGTCATCCTCGTCTCCACTACCGTTTCTAAATGACTATTGCATTCGCTGCCCCGCTCCTGGGCGAAGAAGAATTCGCGGCTTCCGACGCCGTGTTGCGCTCCGGTTGGATCGCGTCCGGCCCCAACGTTCTGGCGCTTGAAAACGAGTTGTCCGCGTATTTCGGCAACCGCCCCACGCGCCTGTTGACCAGCGAAACCGCTGCGCTGGAAGTCGCGCTGCAACTGCTCGGTATCGGTGCAGGTGACGAAGTGTTGATCGGCGCACAAACGTTTTTCTCCAGCGGCAACATGGTCGAAAAAGTCGGCGCACGCGCGGTGTTCGTTGACGTCGATCTGAAGTCACGCAACATTGATCTCGCTGACGCTGCGCGGCGTGTAACCGCAAAAACCAGGGCCATCATTCCCACACACTACGCGGGCCTCGCCTGCGATATGGACGCGTTGTACGCTTTCTCTGCACAACACAAACTGCGCGTGATTGAAGACGCCGCGCTCGCCGTTGGCTCGTCATGGAAAGGCCGCAGCATCGGCTCGTTTGGCGACATCGCGCTGTTCTCGTTTCATCCGAACAAGAACATGACGACCATCGAAGGCGGCGCGCTGGTATGCAACGATTTGGCTGATGCCAAGCGCGTTGAAGTGCTGCGCTTCCACGGCATCAGCCGCTTGCCCGATCAAACCCGCGACGTGGATTTTCCGGGTGGCAAATTCAACATGACCGACGTAAGCGCCGCCATCGGTCGCGCGCAGCTCAAAAAGCTAGATGGCTTTTGCGCGCATCGGCGCAGCCTTGCGATGCACTATTTAAAGCGCTTGCCTGCATTTTTGGCAGAGGAATTGTTGCCGCACGCGGGACATGCGGGTGACGCGTCAGGCCACAGTTGGAATCTGTTC
>JANXNO010000176.1 GCA_025354075.1 Burkholderiales bacterium
CGCAGCGTTACGCCAGCACGATATTCGTCGCCATTGCGGACGACAGCGGGCAATCCGGAGAAGAGCTGCAAATCGCGTGTAGTACGAATACTTGCTTCACCTGTGCCGAACCGTTCGCCGTACGCATCGGCTACTGCCACGATTCGGAAGCGCGTGAGTGAATCGTTCAGCGGCACCTCTACGCTCGCCTCACCATTGGCGTCCGTCACCACACTGCCCTGCCACAAAATCAATGTGTCAAACAGTTCGCGCGTACCTGCGCCACGCCCACCGGAACCGCCCGGCGGCAACGCCTTGCGACCGAAGTGCCGCTTGCCGATCACCTGCATTTGTGCGGTCGCCGTGGTCATGCCGTAATCGCGGCGCTTCATCATCGCCTCAAGCAATTTCCACGTGCTGTTGCCCTGCAATTCGAGCAAGGCCTCATCGATGGCAAAAACCGCGAGTTCTGCGTTATCACCGGCGCGGTTGTTATTGCTGCGTGTGACTTTCACCTTAACCATCGACTTTTCGCGCGTCTGGTATTCCGCCTTGTCCGGCGTCACCGTCACGTTGAGGCTGTAGCGCTGCCAGTTCACATCTATGTTGGCGATGCCGAGTTTGAACGCAGGTTTTGCCAGATCGACCAACGCGGTCGGCGCAGGCGCACCCACGCGTCCACGCACCAGCAATGCAGACACGTAAGCATTCGGTGCCCACTCTTCTTTCACTGGCACTTCGATGACCGCTGATTTGCCCGACAGTTTCGTCACGAAGCTCGATAGCACCGCGCCTTCACGTTCAACCGTTACCAACACCGTGGCCTCGCGGAACGGCATGCGCACCTGAAAACGCGCTTTGTCACCCGGTTCGTAGCGCTTTTTCTCAGGCAGCAGATCAATACGGTCCGAGCTTTCAGCGCGGAACATCCAGTCGTCGCCGTTCGACGCCCAGACTGATGTCCCTGCACTGGCCGAACGGCCGCCGTTGTCGGCCACTTCAACAGTGAGTTGAATCTCGCCGGACGCGCTTACGCTACTGGTACAGGTGTATTTGCCGGTGCGGTCCGACGTGCCTTCGCAGAGCACGCCGAGGTCGCTCTTACGTTCGGTCGATTCGTAGCTGTAGAAACCGCCGATATTGCGCTTGCGATACGAGTCCCAGGTGCGGTTGCGACCGCGCACCTTGAACTTGACGCCACCCACTGGCTTGCCGGTGACGTCGGTGGTCACAATATCGTAGCCGAGCTTGTCGCGTGCCATCGCCCAGTCGGCGGTCTTGATGCCTACCAGCACCGATGCGGGCCACACTGTCGTGCGCGCCTGCGCGGTGTAAATCTCGCCGTTCGGATCTTTGTACTCCAGATCGGCAACCAGCGAATGCGGGCGATCCACCTTGGGAGTAACCATCGGCACGCGCGCACTGCCTGCGGTAGAAAGTGCCAACGATTGATCTTCGCCTTCGGGCTGTTTGCTACCGCGCCGCGTGGTTCGCATTGAGCCATCTTCGTCGTATTCAGGAGCGCTGAAACTGTAGTCCGGCAATGCATCAAAACCCGGCCAAGTGCGCGCATCAAAGCGCGAGCGCACGGTCACCACATCACCGCTGGCTGGCCCGCCCGATAGAAACGAAAGGCGCACGTCCACGTTGGCCTTGTCTCCGCCAACCACGTTCGCCTCCGCGATGCTGATCTCTGACTTGTAGACGGGCAAACGGAAGTCGGCCACCGTGAATCGCCCCGTCGTGCGACCACTAATTTCCACGCGATACTGCCCGCGCTTGCCGTTGGTCGGCATCTTGAGCTCGGTGATCGCATTACCGCGTGCGCTCCATTCCAGCGGCGTTGTGCTGCGCTGATTGTTGCCTTCGTTGATGATGGAGACAGTCTTTGGCAGTTTGCCAAACTCGGGCGCGCCGGTGCCGTAGCGCTTCAATTCTCGTGCGTAATGCTTCATGTGAACCGTCTCGCCGGGACGCAGCAGATTTCTCGCGAGGATGGTGTGGAGCGCCTGCTTGCTGTTGCTGCCGTTGTCGTCTTCGTAGTCCCACGGCAAATTGAATCGCCACTGCTCAATGCCTCGCGTCCAGTCGCTCCGGGTGAATGCCGTGTCGTCGCCGCTCTGCGCGAAGATGAACATGGGGCAGGATTCGCCCTTCTTCTGCGCTTTTGGCGTGAGCCGCGCGATACCGTCCTTGTCGGTTTTGCCAACGGCTAACTCCGCGCCTTTGCAGTCGCGAACACGGACATTGGCATCAGCCACGACGCCCGCATCATTTAATCGCGTGACCCAAACCAGCGCGCCTCCGGTGCCGGTTTTGGAATGCACAGCGAGGTTCGTAACCAACGCAATGGTGCGCACGTACATCGAACCTTTTTTCTCCAGCAACGACGCCCCGAGCGCTGTTGATTCAGCCTCGACGATATGCAGACCGGGCTCCGCGAGCGGCAAGCCAACGACCTCAAACTCTTTCGGCCCACCGGGTTTTGGCAGCGGCAACGATTGCACTTGCGCCACCCCTTTCAACAACGAACGACCACGCATATCGTCATCGCCCTTGGGCCGTTCGCCAAAGTCTGCGTAATCCGATTCCTCATCGTCCATCGAACGATCACTTTGCTGAAAGCCCAGCGTGCGCGCATACCAGCGGATCATGTCCTGCTCGCTGGTGACGCGCAGCTTGCGGATGGTTGCTGCGGTGCCAGCGCCCGCAGTGCCAGGCTCCAGATTGCGCACCGTGATCGGTAGCGCCGGATCTGCCTGTCGCTCCAGAATGCCAAAGCTGCGCGGAAACTTCACGAGTGGTGGATAGGCGCTGGTGCGCATTGTGTACGCACGCTTCAGTGTTAGCGCCGTGTTGGTGCCGGCCTCTTTCAGATTGGGTGGAACGACCAGCGTAAATTTCGTCTCTGGCGGCAGCTTGGAAAAGTTGATGCCTTCGCTGTCTTCGTTATCACCCTTGGGCGAGTACAGCTTGCCCGCATCGTCACGCAGACGAAAACGCACGATGTCTTTCGGATCAATCGCGCGCTTGAAGCTGACGTACACATTGGCGAGCGGGTTGCAGCCCGCATCCTTGTTTTCACGGCTGCACGAAAGCTCCAGCCAGTCACCCGAGCGCACCTTAAAACGCAGCGTGTCGGCGGCCTGCTTGGTGGCAGCCGTCGGCGAATCCCAGCGAATGATCACGTTCGCCCCACTCGAGAAATTTTGCGTGCAGCGGAACGCGATCCAGTTCTCGGTGTTGGTTATACCTGCCGCCTTCAGCACCTCGGTGCGGCGCGCGCCGCCGAACGTGCGCACGCTGTCCACTGAGCGCACGCCCTCCACTTCGCAGAACACATGGGCGATGAATGTCTTCGCATCCACCGGACCTTTGGCGCGAGCGAGGAACACCTGCTGCTCATCAATATCAATCGCCTCGTGTGCGGGGCGGGTTTCGGCGAGGGCCGGCAGATCAGTGGCAACGGCGTTGACTGAAAGTAACGCTGTTGCAGCAAAAAGCGAGGCTAGAAACGTGCGAGACATGGAGTCCTTGGGATGCGAGGCAGAGATAGTCAATTTGCGTTGCGAAGGTTCGTTGTAGGAGCGGTTTGCCGCGACCTACGTTTGACAGGGCTTAGGTCGCGGCAAGCCGCTCCTACAACGTGGGGTTGTACATCGGTTGCCAAAACGATGCAACCGATAAACTTGTTGCGTGACAACCGCTGCCGCCAACGCTGAACAACAGACGTATTTGCCCCCCGCTTTGCGACCCAAGCTCGCCAAATTGGGGGTGCAGCATTTGCGCGACATGCTGCTGCACTTTCCGATGCGCTACGAAGACCAGACGCAGGTGCGGCCCATCAGCGAGTTGGTTGCAGGCGAATCGGTGGTGGTTGAAGGCATCGTGGAGCACGCCGAAACGCAGTTCAAACCGCGCCGTCAGTTCGTCGTTTTGCTGCGTGCAATAAGCGACGACGGCAACAACAATTTCGCACCGCGCCTGACGCTGCGCTACTTCAACTTTTATCCCAACATCGTACAGGCGCTCAAAGTCGGCGCAACGGCTCGTGTGTTTGGCGACGTACGCGACGGACGTTATGGCCTGGAAATGGTGCATCCCGTCTTCAAAAAAGCGGATGCGGAAACCACAGGAACAGGCAATCTGACACCGGTTTATCCGAGTGCTGGCGGCATTCCCCAAGCGGCGCTGCGTACGCTCGCCACCAAGGCGAGAAAGGTGGCCGGATGGCAAGATGACTTGCTGCCACGCGCCATCACCGAGGCGTTGCATTTGCCCGCATGGCGCGACGCGGTGCGCGTCCTGCATGAGCCCGCGCAAAGTGAATCGCCGATCGCGCTTGAAACGCGAACCCATCCAGCATGGCAACGCATCAAATTTGATGAATTGCTGGCACAGCAGATGGCGTTGCGCGACGCCAAAGCGTTGCGCGCGGGCGAGAGCGCGCTGGCCATTTCGCCGACTGGCCTGATTGGCGGGCTGTTGCGACAACGCCTGCCGTTCAAACTCACCGAGCCGCAGGAGCGTTCACTGACCGAAGTGCTGGTCGATATGGCGCGCCACACGCCGATGACGCGGCTGCTGCAAGGGGATGTCGGCAGCGGCAAAACGGTGGTCGCTGCGCTGGCCGCGTTGACCGCAATTGAGGCGGGCTATCAGGTCGCGTTTATGGCGCCGACCGAGCTGCTCGCCGAGCAGCATTTCAACAAGCTGCGGCACTGGCTGGCCGATCTGCCGATCACGTTGACTTGGCTGACCGGAAGCCTGCCCGCCGCCGAACAAAAGGCCGCGCAGGCTGCGTGCAAGCGCGGCGAGACTCACATTGCGATTGGCACGCATGCGCTCTTTCAGAAGAAAGTTTCATTTGCGCGACTCGGCTTGATCGTGGTCGATGAGCAGCATCGCTTTGGCGTCGAGCAACGCCTGCAGCTGCGGCAACGCGGGCAACAGGACAGCGAACGCATTCTTGCCCCACACACGCTCATGATGAGCGCTACGCCGATCCCGCGTTCGCTCGCCATGAGTTACTACGCCGACCTTGATGTGTCGGTCATCGATGAGCTGCCACAAGGTCGGCAGCCAATCACTACCAAGCTCGTGGGCGAAGCACGACGTGGCGAAATCGCTAGTCGCATCTACGAGGCTGTGCAGCAAGGCGCGCAGGCGTACTGGGTGTGTCCGCTGATTGAAGAAAGCGAACTGATGGAGGTGGAGTTGCAAAACGCCACCGCGCTGTACGCCGACCTCGTACTCATCATGCCCAACATCAAAGTCGCGTTGCTACACGGACGCATGAAGACCGACGAAAAAGCCGCGATCATGGCCGACTTCGCTGCCAATCGCGTGCAAGTGTTGGTCGCAACCACGGTCATCGAAGTAGGTGTCGATGTGCCCAACGCAAGCTGGATGGTGATCGAACACGCCGAGCGTTTCGGTCTCGCGCAATTGCATCAACTACGCGGTCGCGTCGGGCGCGGCGCGGCGGCGTCGACCTGCATTTTGCTGTTCGCCGACAAGTTATCCGACACGGCAAAGCAGCGCCTGAAAGTCATCTACGAAAACACAGACGGTTTTGTGATCGCCCGCGAAGACCTGCGTATTCGAGGACCTGGCGAATTGCTCGGGCCGAGGCAGTCCGGTTTGCCGTCGCTGCGCTACGCCAACATCGAAGAAGACATTGAGCTGGTCGAGTCTGCACGCGATGCAGCTAGCAAACTTGAGAACGACGTATCGTTCGATAAAGCAGCCTTTCTGGATCGATGGATCAAGAACCGGGCGGAGTTTGTGAAAGCTTGACCTGATTTCTGTGGGAGCGGCTCTAGCGCGACTCTCACGTTGGCGTAATGAATCATCGCGGTGGAACCGCTCCCACAAGTTGCAATCGCCTAAAAATACAGGCAAATGCATCTCTAGCCATGCTCACCTGCTCAGTCGCCCGTTTTTTGGGTGAGGCAGCGTCCCGCGTGGCTTTTCTATTTCTGAAGTTAGCGCTTGTCCCATGAAGACACTTTTCGTATGAAACTTGAACAACTCGCGTGCCGTTTGGTCGATGAGGGAGCTTGTGGTCTGATCCGTCTGTAAACAACGATATAAAACCCTTGCGAGCGTTGGAGCGTTGTCGCGCGAGCGCCGCTGCTAAACGACGATACTGCGTTCCTGCGCAAACCTTCGCCACCCTTCGCTCACCGCATCGGCACGCGAGACGCGCTGCCAAAATGCATTCGCCAGCGCTCGTGCTGTTGCCGCAATGGGGGGTGGTAGCACTGCGCTTAACTCGTTACTAAATGCGGTGAATTCGATGTCGCTGTGCGGGCCGGGGGCGAAGCGCATGGGCAGCATGTCATAGCAGGGGGCGAGTGTCATGCGTCCTTTGGTGATGGCTTGGGGCGTATCGACGATCACGCCGAGGTTGCCGAAGTGCATGTCGGTGTTGCCGATGAGTTGCCCAAAGGCGTAGAGCGTTTGTGTAGTGGCGAGCGCATCAAACGCGATTCGCTTTTGTGCAGCGAGGCGAGCGATGGTGTTCGGCCAACTTTGCGGCGCGCCCGCGACGAAGGCAGCATGCACGGAGGCGAGCGGCAACAGGTGTCGGCGGCCTAAGCTTACTGCCTGCAAACCACTCACGCGATCTATGCGGGTGGATTCAAAATACGTGCGCTTGCTGCTCACCACGATGCGCGATTCGGGTGTGGCAAAACCGTGCTCGCGCAGCACGTCGCAAGCGATGGCCTCAGCATGCAGCAGATCGTTCCATCGCTCGCCAAACGGCGTGCCGCGCGGCGGGCTGAATTTCACCAACACGTCGCGAACACGGCCACTGACGTCAATCAGGCGGGTACTGAATTTGGGTTGTTCGCCGTCAGCGCTGGAGCCGGCAACGCGGCCCTGAGTAGCCTCGTCAGCGAGGTTGTCGTAGAGCGTTGCTAGCGTTCCGGCCTCATCGCGCTGAGGCGGCGTTCGCTGCGTCGATTGCCACGCGTTCACTGCCGCCTCGCCGAGCAAAATTGCGCCCGCATGATCGAGCACTGCCGATTGCGCGGCGAACAGTTGTTGCGCCAGCGACCAGCGCTCGGGCTGCGCGTCCCAATCGGTGGTGACGGCACCGAGGCGGCTGCGTGATGCGCGGCCGAGATACCCGCGCAGCTTCAGCGGAGTCATGAACCACGGCAGGTCGCGAGGTGTTGTGATGTTAATGCCGAGTCCTACGCCGCTGCCGTAGACGTGCAGCACGTCGGGCTGCAGGTGCGAAGCAAGGGCAAATTCGGTCACGGTACCGTCATCGGCCACCCAAAACAGCGGCCACTGCGCCGCACCCGTGATCGAGGGCGCTGGACGCGCGTAGCGCGTGTTCTTGCCGCGACCCACCACGAGAACGTCCGCACCGACGGCAGCAGCTTGGCGCTTGATGGTGATCGGGTCTACACCCAACAATCGCGCAGCATCAGGCGCTGAAAGCGGGCCTTCGCGGGCAAGCAAGGTGGCGAGCGGAGTCTCCATGTATACTAGTAAATGTACGTTATTTGATTATTATTATCAATAGCTTAGTAATTTATTTAGGCTCTTAATGTTCTGTAATTTGACGGGACACTTTACCTACGCACTATTCGCAAAAATTGGCAGCGCGGTTCGTGTTGCGACGCAACCAACAAGCATGAGAGCTAGATTGACCACCTCAGCCCAACGCCGCTCCACGCTTGGCCTAACATTGAGGCAATGTATCTTTAGCCATGCCAACCTGCTTTCGTCATCCCACCAACATGGGCATGAGGCAGCTAATCGCGTGGCTTTTTCGTTTTTAGGCCGCCATGAAAGACACTTTCCGCATCAAGCTTGAACAACTCTCGCGCCGTCTGGTCGAGGTGGAGAGCTTGTTGTCTGATCCAACGGTGACCAACGACATGAACCGCTTTCGCGCGTTGTCGCGCGAGCGCAGCGACATTGATCCAATCTCGCAATTGTTTACACAGTTTCAGGGGCGCGAGAACGATATCGTCGAAGCTCAGGCGATGCTGTCTGAGCCAGAGATGAAGGAATTCGCGACCGACGAAATCGCAGGCGCGAAGACCGATCTGGAGCGCATCGAGAAAGAGCTCACGCTCGCATTGCTGCCGAAAGACCCGGCCGATGATCGTAATATTTTTCTTGAAATTCGTGCCGGTACCGGCGGCGATGAATCGGCGTTGTTCTCCGGCGATTTGCTGCGCATGTACACGCGATACGCCGAGCGGCAGCGCTGGCAGGTGGAGATTGTGTCGTCGAGTGAAAGTGAGCTGGGCGGCTATCGCGAGGTAATTGCGCGCATCGTCGGTCAGGGCGCGTATTCGAAAATGAAGTTTGAATCGGGCACCCATCGCGTGCAGCGCGTGCCGGTCACCGAGGCGCAGGGGCGCATTCACACGAGCGCCTGCACGGTGGCGATATTGCCCGAGGCCGATCCGGTGAAAGACATCACGATCAACCCGTCCGACTTGCGCATTGACACCTTCCGTGCGTCCGGCGCAGGGGGTCAGCACATCAACAAGACCGATTCGGCGGTGCGCATCGTGCACGTTCCAACTGGCGTGGTGGTCGAATGTCAGGATGGCCGTTCGCAGCATCAGAACAAGGCGCGTGCGATGGAAGTTCTTGCGTCGCGACTGCTTGAGCGCGAGCGCGCGGCCGCGCATGCGAAAGAGGCTGGTTTGCGCAAATCTTTGGTCGGTTCGGGTGATCGCAGCGAGCGCATCCGCACCTACAACTACCCACAGGGTCGCATTACCGACCATCGCATTAATTTAACCTTGTATAAAATCGATGCGATTACTGAAGGTGATATGGATGAGTTGATAGGCGCATTGGCGGCAGAACATCAAGCAGATTTGTTGGCTAGTTTGGGTGAAGATAATTAACTTAGCTACATCGGGCTAAAGCCCGACCTACAAAGCAGG
>JANXNO010000186.1 GCA_025354075.1 Burkholderiales bacterium
GCTGCTTTCGTTTTCACGCGTAATTCCTTTGATGCTTAGTGAATGCGAGTGTATTCGTTGAGCGCGTGTCAGGAGGCTTGAATACCTTCGCGCATCCGTTTACGTTCCACCAATCGGATCAGCGCGTGATTAATCTTGAACGGCGAGCACGCTGCGCAGCATTGCCGCGCCTAAAATCGATTTGAACCAAGCATAAACGTCGCACTGGAGGATTGAAGTCGTGAAGTTCCCAAAACTATTCATCTGGCTGATCGCTGCGGTGGCCAGCGGACTCGCATTAGGCACGGCCTCCGCGCAAAGGCAACGCGCCGATGCTGCAGGCGGTATTGCTCCGCCCAAGCTCGTCGTGGTGGTGGTTATTGACGGCTTGCCACAAGAGCAATTGTTAAAGAGTTACGACTTGCTGGTGCCCAACGGTCTTCGTCGCCTGATGGACAAGGGGGCGTGGCTTTCCGATGCTCATCAGGCTCATGCGTTCACCGTCACAGCGGTCGGACACGCGACCATCCTGTCGGGCGCGTATCCGTATCAAACCGGTATCATCGCCAACGACTGGAAGAGTCGCGACGGCAAGTTCATCTACAACACCGCTGACGCTGCGCACAAGTACCTCGACGGCACGCCCACGACGGAGGACGATGGCGTGAGCCCGAAGAACCTGCAGGTGAGTTTGCTGGGTGACGAGTTGCGATACGCAACCAATAATGCAGGCCGAATTTTTTCGGTATCCGGCAAGGATCGCGGCGCGATCTTGATGGCGGGAAAATCTGGTACCGCCTACATGCTGTCCAAAAAAACCGGCCGCTTCACCAGTACCAGCTATTACATGGACAAGCATCCGTCATGGTGGGAAACGTATTACGAGAAAAAGCCGCAAGACCAGTGGTTTCATAAGCGCTGGAATCTATTGCTCGAAGACCCAAAGGCTTACCAGCGCGCGTTAGCCGATGGTCAGCCGTGGGCGGCCGTGTACAACAACATGACCTCGAAGATGGGCTATATGTATGGCCTCGGCGAGATCACGCCAGGATCGATTTATTACAGTATGCTGATCGCAGGCCCGTTTGGCGACGAGGCTACAGCCGAGTTTTCAACCTCGCTGCTTAAAGGCGAATCCATTGGCAAGAATCCGAAGGGCGCGACTGATATTCTGACCGTAAGTTTTTCGAGCCACGATTACATCAATCACAATTTTGGGCCAGAAAGCATTCAGTCGATGGATCACCTGATCCGGCTTGACCGCACGCTGGCCAAATTTTTCACGGCGATTGATGCGCATGTGGGCCGCGACAACGTGCTGACATTGCTGACCGCAGATCACGGATTTATGAACACGCCGGAATACAGCACGGCGCGAGGTTTCGACGCCGGTCGGGTTGATCCGAAGGAAACGCGCGCGACCGTCAACGCGCTCGCCGAGAAAAAATTTGGCATCGCGAATCTCGCGCCGCAACACATGACAGGCGGCTGGACGCTTGACTATGCTGCGATGGAAGCGAAGGGCGTCAACCGCGAAGAGGTCGAGAATTTCATGGCGCGCGCCGTGCTCGATCAACCCGGTATCGGGTTTGCTTTCACGCGCACTCAGCTTGAGCGCGGCACCGTGCCGCCGACCCGTGTGGCAACCCTCGTGCAGCGCGCGTGGCATCGGCAATTTGCTATTGATCTGGTCGTGGTGCAAAAGCCGTTCTATTACTTTCAGAGCAAGTCAAATTCGCCACAAGCCGTGTGCTCGCACGGCACACCGTACAGCTACGACACCAACGTGCCACTCATGATCAGCGGCTCGAAATGGATCAAGCCGGGACGCTACGGGCAGTATGCGGAGACGGTGGACATTGCGCCGACACTGGCGCAAATTCTCAACGTTCGCGTGCCGAGTGCGAGCGAAGGTAAAGTATTGACGCAGGTGTTGCAGTCAAAATAGCAGCGCAAAGTCACTCGACATTGATCACATAGGTTCACGCTCAGGAGACATTCATGCGTCGTCTATTTATCGCACTGTGTTGCGCGCTCTCAAGCGGATCATTACTTGCGCAGGACTATCCAGCCAAGCCCGTTCGGATCATTGTGCCGTTCGCTACCGGTGGCCCGGCAGACGTGTACGCGCGCGCCGTAGCGCAACGCCTGACGGAGTCGCTGGGCCAGGCTTTTATCGTTGACAATCGGCCCGGCGGTGGCGCCGTGGTGGGTACGGACGCTGCGGCCAAAGCACCAGCAGATGGTTACACGCTACTCATGATGTCGAACGCGCAAACAGTGAACGAAACGCTGATTCCCAACAAGCCGTATGCGCTGTTACGAGATTTCGTGCCGATAGCGCCCGTCAACTATTCCGATCTCGTACTGGTTACGCATCCGAGTGTGCCTGCAAACAATCTGCGCGAATTTATCGCCGCAGCCAAGGCAAGCCCGAAAGCAATGACCTTCGCCTCCAGCGGCCCGGGCACGCCGTATCACATGGCCGGAGAGTTGCTGAAAGCGATGGCAGGTATCGACCTGTTGCATGTCCCGTACAAAGGCAGCAGCGGCGCACGGACAGACATCGTGGCAGGCCACGTCAACGTCATGTTCGACGCGATCACCACGATGGCTGCGCAAGTGAAAGCGGGCAAGGTCAAAGCGCTAGCTACGTCTGGCAAAAACGCGCTCAACGGTGATGCCCGATGTGCCCACGCTTGATGAAGCGGGCGTGCCCGGTTACGAATCGGTCATCTGGCTTGGCATCATGGCCCCCATCAACACGCCGCGTGCAGTAGTCAACAAACTCAACGCCGAAATCACCAAGGCAGTGACTCGCGCCGGCGTCAAGGCGGACTGGGCAAAGCAGGGCGCGACACCCATGCAGATGACTCCGGATGCGTTCGCGAAATACGTGAAGGAAGATATCGACAAGTGGGCGAATGTCGTCAAAGTTTCTGGCGCTAAATTTGAAGAGTAGTTGGCGTAAATGAACATACTGAGTGCGGGTGCTGTGAGGGCCTTATTGCGATCTGTAGCCGCAAATGATGGCATCCATTTCACCGGTGAATTCGGCGCGGTTGGCGCGATGCGTGAGCGGCTGAATAGCGGTGCCGCGTGCGACCTGGTTGTGCTTACGGACAAGATGATTGCCGAACTGGCGGCTGTCGGTGTTGTGGTTGCCGACACCGTGACGGCGCTCGGCAAAGTCAGAACAGGTGTCGCGATTCCTGACGGGGCAGCGCCAGCGAGCGTAGATACGACTGCTTCACTCAAACAACTGCTCACCAACGCGTCGCGCATCTATTTCCCTGATCCCGCGCGCGCCACGGCAGGCATTCACTTCATGAAAGTGCTGACTGCGTTAGGCTTGGCTGAATCGCACAGCGCACGCTTTGCTACCTATCCCAACGGCGCAACCGCAATGCGAGCAATGACTGACGCGGGCGATGTCGATTCAGTGGGTGTCACTCAATGTTCTGAGATTTTGTACACCGAAGGCGTGCAACTCGTGGGAGCCTTATCCGGTGAATTTGAGCTTGTGACTGTTTATTCTGCTGCGATAACCGCGAGTTGCGCCAGCCGCAATGCCGCGACCTG
>JANXNO010000214.1 GCA_025354075.1 Burkholderiales bacterium
GGCGTCTCCGCGCCCGGCTTTGCGGCGATGCGGGCGCTCACGCACGACGTGATGAGCGCGGGTGCAGCAGGCGTGATGATCGCACCGCCGAATACGCTGCGCACTGATGATCAGATCGCTACTTATTACAAGCAGGCAAGCGAGGCCATTGGCGTCGATGTGCCGTTTGTGATTCAAGACTATCCACTGACGTTTAGCGTGCAGATGACGCCTGCCGTGATCCGCCGCATCGTGATGGAGAACCCGGCGTGCGTCATGCTCAAGCATGAAGACTGGCCAGGTCTCGACAAAATTTCCACGCTGCGCAGCTATGAGCGCGACGGCTCGATGCGTCACATCTCGATCCTCTGCGGCAACAACGCCCTGTTCCTCGATTTTGAAATGGAGCGTGGTGCCGATGGTGCGAACACCGGCTATTGCTTCCCCGACATGCTCGCCGATGTGGTGCGTTTATCTGCGGCAGGCAAGCGCGACGACGCGCATGATTTGTTTGACGCGCACCTGCCGCTGATTCGTTATGAGCAACAGCCGGGACCGGGGCTCGCCGTACGCAAATACGTGATGATGAAGCGCGGCATTCTTAGTCACGACACGCTGCGCAAGCCGGGCGCAGCGCTGTCGGCAGTGGCGCGCGCCGAGGTGGACTATCTGTTGTCGCGGGTGGCGCGGGTGGACGCGCGGGCGCTACTAAAGTGAGCAAGTACGGCAGTCAGCTCGCCACGGCGTCACAAATTCGCGTAACGCTCGGCCCCGTCGCGCGCCCAGCCAGCGCGTTGCGTTACGTCACGATTGCTGATTTTGAACGGATATTCTCGTGCAAGATCAATTCGTTGCCGCAAAATGTTTGCCTGATTGGCTGGCTTAAGTCGGAGCGTTGCTGGTATTGCGCGCCCACTGCGTTCAGCGTCCAGTCCGCGACTCATGCAAGCATCGTGTTTCATCGCCACGGCTCCGAGCGATTGCTGCGTTTTTTGTCGCAACATATCGTGGAGCAACTTGAGGTGTCTGCGCTTTGGTTCAGCTTCTGCTTTTATGATGCGTGGCGGGAGCGTAATCTGTATTCGAACGAGTACCGTTGGGTAACACCGGCTGATCTTTCTGGCCACATGGAGTGGCGCGGCTCGCCAGGCGACCTTCCCGTGCTCAGCCCGACGCGTCACTGGCTCGCGTGCTTTGGCGCGCATCGCGGCGACCCGAGCGCGTTGTTGCAGCCTGATCCACACTATCTGGGTGGTTACTACGGTGCGTTATTCGCTGAATTGCTTCCTTTCAAAACGCCGTGGGCAGATCGAAAAGAGCGCGCGGTGCTTAGCGCTGGCGACCACGGTGAAAGCTGCAACCTGTTCGAGCCGCTGGCAGACCGTAGCGTGCATCCGCGGCGACTTTTAAAAGCGGTGGTAGCCGAGCAGAAGCTGGACGTCGATGTATTTCTCGGACAGCCATTTTCGCGTGGTGAGCAACTTGCTTACCGCTATATCGTGGACGTCGATGGCTTTGCGCGCACCTGGGACGCCTGGGCCTGGAAGATGATGAGTGGCTCCACCGTGCTGGCCGTGGCGTCTCCGTGGGTGAGCTTTTTCTCGGAGCAGTTTTCACCGTGGCAGCACTATGTACCGATCAACAACGATTGTTCCGACCTTGCAGAAAAGCTCGAATGGTGCCGCAACCACGCGGCCGAGTGCGCGGCCATTGCCGGGCGAGCGGGTGAACGTGCGAGCGTCGTCTATGACCCGGCAACGGTGGCTGAAGTGTTGCTGCATAAATTCCAGCAAAAACTCGCCGAGCCGTTGCCCGACGGGTTCGCCTGAACGCTCGACGGCAACGCACCGCGCGGTGCGTGGCAAATCGACAATCCGAAAGCCAACTGCGCTATCGTCCGCTGCATAATCCCCAGTCCACGCCAACGCCATGAACCTCCCTTCGCACCAGCTCACGATGACCGTCCTGATGACGCCCGACATGGCAAATTTTGCGGGCAACGTTCACGGCGGCACCATCCTCAAATTTCTTGATCAAGTCGCCTACGCCTGCGCCAGTCGTTACGCGTCAAGCTACGTGGTGACGCTGTCGGTCGACCAGGTCATGTTCAGGCAGCCAATTTACGTTGGCGAATTGGTGAGTTTTCTGGCGAGCGTGAATCACACCGGCACCTCATCCATGGAGGTCGGCATCAAAGTTGTCGCGGAGAACATTCGCACCCAGGACGTGCGACACGTCAATAGTTGCTACTTCACGATGGTCGCCGTCGACGACGCACGCAAGCCGGTCGCCGTGCCGCCGCTGCGCCCGTTCTCGCTGGAAGAAAAACAACGTCATCAAGGCGCAGCGTTGCGAAAGACGCTACGTCAAGAACTCGAAGAGCGGTTCAAGGCGGCGAAACTGCCTGTGGGCTGATAAACGCTCTTGCCTTTTTCCGAGAGTTAGTTGCATTCAACTTTTTGCCGGAAGGCCTACGCTATATGGGCATACGCGTCATAACGCTATTTATCGACTTTGTTCCATATGTCGGTCTACGCCCTAACGCAGTGGTACTTTCAGCAAAAAAGCTATATCTATTTCTGTACTATGCCCGATGGCCCAGGCGCTCCGAAATAGCCCGTGCGGTGGCCTTCACTTCCTTCGCAATTGGGCTCGTCCAGCTGGCGTCGAATTCTGCCGCTGAACCCAATGCGGTAAGTGCCAGCGCGATCTCGCCGGTATGGTCGAACACCGGGGCGGAGAACGCATTGACGCCGGGCACGGGGTTGCCTTGCGCCCTCGCCAGGCTACGTTGGCGAACCTGAGCAAAGTCGGGTGCCAGTAACGCGAGCGCCTTCGTGGCCACGCTGCGTTGCTTGACGTCAGGAAAAGTGGCGGCAAGTGCTGCGTCAATCGCAGCTGGAGAAACGTAAGCAGCAAAAACGTACCCGGTCGCGGTTTGGCTGAGCGCCATGACGGTACCGGTTCGCATGTTGACGTGAATGGGTCGCACCGATTGCTCAAAACGCACGATAGTCGGACCGTAATTGCCCCATACGGCAATGGCGGTGGATTGACCGATGCGCTGGCTGAGTGGTCCCATTTCTGCCGTGGCGATCTTGACGGCATCCAGTCGGTTCAGACTAACCAGCCCCAATTGCAGCGCCAGCGAACCGAGGTCGTAGCGCCCGGTCACGGCGTCCTGTTCCATCAAACCCAGCTTGCAGAAACTCACCAGATAGGCATGCGCCTTGGCGGCCGGCATGTCAGCCGCCTCAGCCAATTCCTTCAACATCATTGCGCCACTGCTACGAGACAGCGCATGCAGCAAACGGCCACCAACGTCAATGGATTGGATGCCGCGTTGAAGTTTTGCCATGACTTTGTAATTTGCTATTAGCGAACACGTTTACTTTTAGCGAATTGTGCCGTAACATGCAAGGCTCGTCGACCGACCACTTAAACCTGCACATCGGGTGCGCTCCGCGCACCAAGAATTGCGTTCAAGGCGTTCATCCGACTACCGAATGTTTGGTGCGCGGAGCGCACCCTGTGAATCTGGAGAGCTGTATGCCTGAGACCGCGCCTGTCAAAAAATTCGCTTCCCAAGCCGATCTCGACGTCAAAAAGGTGAGCTTCGACAAGCTCTCTGACAACGCTTACGCGTACACCGCCGAAGGTGATCCGAATACAGGCATCATCATTGGTGACGACTGCGTGATGGTGATTGACACCCAGGCCACGCCGATCATGGCACAGGACGTGATCCGCCACATCCGCACCGTGACTGACAAACCGATCAGGTATGTGGTGTTGTCGCACTATCACGCCGTGCGCGTGCTCGGCGCGTCGGGCTACAAGCCTGATCACATCATCGCCAGTCACGACACGTACGATCTGATCGTTGAACGCGGCGAGCAGGACAAGGCCAGCGAAATCGGCCGTTTTCCGCGGCTGTTTCAGGCGGTGGAATCGGTGCCGCCGGGCATGACCTGGCCAACGATGACGTTCAAGGGCGAGATGACGCTGTGGCTCGGCAAGCTTGAAGTGAAGTTGCTGCAGGTGGGACGCGGTCACACCAAGGGCGACACCATTGCATGGATTCCATCGCAGAAAATTTTGTTCTCTGGCGATCTGGTGGAGTTTGATGCGACGCCATACGCAGGCGACGCTTACTACGAGGACTGGCCCGCAACGCTTGACGCGCTGGCAGCACTCAAGCCCGAAAAGCTGGTGCCGGGCCGGGGCGCGGCGCTGCAAACCGCCGAGCAAGTTGCAGCCGGATTGCGCGGTACCCGTGAGTTTGTGTCGGACCTGTATGCATCGGTGAAAGCGGGAGCAGCGGCCGGCAAGGATTTGAACAGCGTCTACCGCGAAACGATGGCAGCGCTCAAACCCAAGTACGGCCACTGGGTGATTTTTGATCACTGCATGCCGTTTGATGTGACACGTGCCTACGATCTGGCAATGGGGCACAAAGACCCACGCATCTGGACTGATAAGCGCGATCAGGAAATGTGGGCGGCGCTGGAGGGTTAGACACATGCGTTCCGGACGTGATGCGGTAGGGTCGGCAGGATAGCTTCGCGTGGACTACCAGGCCAAACGTTTCACTTACAACCGCTGCGCCGAACACGACGCCGCAACACCTGCGCGCCATCCGGTCGTAATCGTTGGCGCAGGCCCGGTCGGCATGACGCTGGCGCTAGATCTTGCGCAGCAAAATATTGCGGTCATCGTGCTCGATGATGACGACAAATTGTCCGCCGGATCACGCGCTATCTGCTTCGCAAAACGCACGCTGGAAATCTGGGATCGTCTGGGTGTTGGCGATGCAATGGTCACGAAAGGCGTGTCGTGGAACGTCGGCAAGGTGTTCTTTCGCGATGCGCCTGTTTACAGTTTTGATTTGCTTGGCGAGGAAGGTCATCGTCGTCCCGCGTTCATCAATTTGCAGCAGTATTACGCAGAAGGATTTTTATCCGATGCGGTTGCACAGACACCAAAGATTGACGTGCGCTGGCATAGCCGTGTGGTCGGCATAGAAAACGCTGTCGACTGTGTGACGCTCACCGTTGAAACACCAGACGGAACGTACGAAATCAACGCCGACTACGTGGTCGCCTGCGATGGCTCGCGGTCGGCCGTGCGCAAGCTGCTTGGATTGGAGAGCAAAGGGCAAACCTTTCGTGATCGCTTTCTGATTGCCGACGTGAAGATGACAGCCCCCTTCCCGAGCGAGCGCTGGTTCTGGTTTGATCCGCCGTTTCACCCGAACCAGTCGGTACTGCTGCACCGGCAACCGGACAACGTATGGCGCATTGATTTTCAGCTCGGTTGGGATGCCGATCCAGACCTAGAGAAGCAACCCGAGCGCGTGCGTCCGCGTGTGCAGGCGTTGCTCGGGCCTGATGCGAAATTCGAGTTCGAGTGGATCAGCGTGTACACCTTCGCTTGCATGCGCATGGAACGCTTCCGTCACGGACGCGTGCTGTTCGCCGGCGATTCAGCGCACCTGGTGTCACCATTCGGTGCGCGTGGTGCCAACTCCGGCGTGCAGGATGCGGACAACCTGGGCTGGAAGTTAGGGCTGGTCGTCCGTGGTGATGCGTCGGATGCGCTGCTCGACAGCTATGCCGCCGAGCGCGAATACGCGGCCGACGAAAACATTCTGAATTCAACACGAGCGACGGATTTCATCACGCCCAAAAGCGAAATTAGTCGCGTATTTCGCGACGCCGTACTTGATCTCGCGAAAGAACATCCGTTCGCGCGAAAACTGGTGAACTCCGGGCGGCTTTCGGTGCCTGCGACGTTGCATGCTTCACCGTTGAATACGCCCAATATCGATGAGTTTTCGGGACTGATGGTACCCGGTGCAGCAGCGGTGGACGCGCCGGTTTTTGTTGATGGGCGGCAGGAGTGGTTTTTAAATTTGTTGGGTGGTGATTTCGTCGTAGTGAGCGTCGCACCAGTTGCGCCGCTGTCGTCTGAGCCTTCTCTCTCTGAAGGAAACGGCTGCGCCGTGGAATCGAGCGCCATCGCGGCTCGCACAGC
Organism: Burkholderiales bacterium; assembly: GCA_025354075.1. Taxonomy (GTDB): domain Bacteria; phylum Pseudomonadota; class Gammaproteobacteria; order Burkholderiales; family Casimicrobiaceae; genus Casimicrobium. Next base: position 6,016 of record JANXNO010000214.1, read on the forward strand.
CAACCACCCCCTCACCCTGGCGATTACTAGCGCCAAGCTTGGTTCGCTCTCCCGCAAGGGGAGAGGGGAAATGACAGTGGGCGCGCCACGCGAATGGCTCACCCGCTACGACGCCCAACCCGGCACGACCTACCTCTTCCGCCCGGATCAACACGTGTGCGCGCGCTGGCGGAGCTACGACGAACAGGCCGTGCTCGCCGCCGTTGCGCGTGCCTGCGGAAAGCAGCAGTAAATATGTCGCAACTCAACATCAAACCCAATCTATCCAATTTTGATGAGTTCTACGAGGCGCTGATTGATGCGCACCGTGGTCTCACACTCGAACAGAGTCACCAGATGAACGCGAAACTGGTGCTGCTGCTTGCAAACCACATCGGCGAGCTTGACGTACTGAAGGACGCAATGCGAAGGGCAAAACCATGACCAATACTCTCGTCTACCTTTCCGGCTTTGGCAACGAATTCGCTACCGAAGCGCTGCCCGGCGCGCTGCCTGTCGGACGAAATTCGCCGCAAAAATGTCCGTACGGACTCTACGCCGAACAACTCACCGGAACATCGTTCACGGCACCGCGCGCGGACAACCGGCGTTCATGGCTGTATCGCATTCGACCGTCAGCGATGCATTCGCCATTCAAACAGATCAATGCACGCACGCTGACCAGCGACTTCACCCAATGTGCGACGCCACCCAACCAGTTGCGCTGGAACCCGTTACCGATGCCGACCGCAGCCACCGACTTTGTCCAAGGCTTGGTGACCTACGCGGGCAATGGCGACCCGCACGCGCAGTCGGGCTTCGGCATCCACCTTTACGCCGCGAACTGCTCAATGATTGACCGCGTGTTCTACAACGCGGACGGCGAAATGCTGATCGTGTTGCAGCAGGGTCGTTTGCGATTTATGACCGAGCTCGGCGTGATTGAAGCCGAGCCGCATGAAATCGTGGTCATTCCGCGCGGGGTACGCTTTAGCGTTGAGCTGCTAGACACAGCGGCGCGCGGCTACATTTGTGAGAACTTCGGTGCCAACTTTCGACTGCCGGATCGCGGACCGATTGGTTCAAACGGCCTCGCCAACGCGCGCGACTTTTTGACGCCCGTGGCAGCCTACGTCGACAAGGATGAGCCGACCGAACTGATTGCTAAATTCATGGGCAATTTGTGGTCGGCACAGATGAGTCATTCGCCGCTCGACGTCGTTGCATGGCATGGCAACTACGCGCCGTACAAATACGATCTGCACCGCTTCAACGCGATTGGATCAATCAGCTTTGATCACCCTGATCCCTCGATTTTTTTGGTACTGCATTCGGCGTCCGACACGCCCGGTGTGAGCAACATTGATTTCGTCATCTTTCCGCCGCGAATTCTCGCTATGCAGGACACCTTCCGTCCGCCGTGGTTTCATCGCAATATTGCTAGTGAATTCATGGGGCTGGTGCATGGTGCGTACGACGCAAAAGCCGAAGGATTTTTGCCGGGTGGCGCAAGTCTGCACAACAGCATGACCGGTCACGGTCCGGACGCAGAGACGTTCGAGAAGGCGGCAAACGCAGACACCTCCAAGCCGCACTACATTACCGATACGATGGCGTTCATGTTTGAGACACGCACGGTGATGCGGCCGACGCGACACGCACTTGAATCCCCGGAATTACAGGTGCAGTATTCGGAGTGTTGGCAGGGAATTCAGAAGCATTTCGATCCGCTGAATCGTTAGCAACGCAAGTTAGACAGGCGTCATCCTCGCGGAGCGGGGATCCAGCGTTCTGAGCTGCTGCGAAGCAGTCCATTTGGCGCTTCGCAAGAATGACGGCATAAATAGAGAAAATTGATGACTGAACTCAACGAAACCCACGACGCAGCTCTAAAGAGTTTCGTCACGTCCGCCAACGACGGCGTCACCGACTTCCCGATCCAGAATTTACCGTTCGCGGTGTTTCGCCGCGTCGGCTCGGGTGAACCGTTTCGCGGAGGCGTGGCCATCGGCGATCAGATTGTCGATCTTGCCCGGTTGCATCGTGCCCGTTTGTTGAGCGGTGAAGCAGCGACTGCCTGCGAAGCAGCCGCGGCGGCGACGCTCAATGCCTTCATGGCAAAAGGCACTGCTGCGTCGTCGGCGCTACGACTCGCATTGTCACGCCAGCTGCGTGCGGGGGCAGCCGACGAATCCGAAATGCACGCGTGCCTCGTCTCGCAAAGCGATGTCGAATACGCACTGCCTGCCCACATCGGCGACTACACCGATTTCTACACGTCGGTGTATCACGCGACCAACATCGGTCGGCAGTTCCGCCCTGACAATCCGCTGTTGCCCAACTACAAATGGGTGCCGATTGGTTATCACGGTCGCGCGTCCTCCATCGCGGTTTCGGGGCAATCGTTTTCGCGGCCGGTGGGTCAGTTGATGCCGCCCGGCGCGGAAACGCCGACCCTCGCGCCGTGCAAGCGCATGGACTACGAGCTGGAGATGGGCATTTTTGTCGGCACAGGCAACGCGCTCGGCGCGCGCATAGGCATGGAGGCTGCGGAGTCGCACGTGTTCGGCCTGTGCCTGCTCAACGACTGGTCAGCGCGTGACATTCAGGGCTGGGAATATCAGCCGCTCGGCCCATTTTTATCGAAGAATTTTGCGAGTACGATTTCGCCATGGATTGTGACGTTGGAAGCGCTCGCGCCATATCGGCTGGCGTGGATACGCTCGGCCGACGACCCGCAACCGTTGCCCTATCTCGACTCCACCGGGCTACGCAGCGAAGGGGCGATCGATATCCAGCTCGAAGTGTTGATAGAAACCGCGCTCATGCGTGAGCGACGTTTGCCGCCGCACCGCATCTGCCTGACCAGCTATCGTCATGCGTACTGGACCCTTTCGCAATTGATTGCGCATCACACGGTCAACGGCTGCAACCTGCAACCGGGCGACCTGCTCGGCACCGGCACCTTGTCTGGCCCGACCGCCACTGAGGCGGGTGCCTTGATTGAACTCACGGTGGGCGGCAAGCAACCTATCACCCTGCCAGGCGGGCAATCACGCACGTTTCTGGAGGATGGCGACAGCATTACATTGCGCGCGCATTGCGCGAAACCGGGCGCGGTGCGACTTGGATTCGGTGACTGTCAGGGCACGGTGCTTCCGGCAATTCCGCTATAGCCATCGCGCGCTGCGTCGTCGGGTTTTCGCTAGCGTTACCGCTCTCTCACAACGCTAGCATGCCTACATTCTTAAATCAAAAGGAGGGTTTGATGAAACGGATACTGAAGTCTGTCACTGCGCTGGTAGCTGTCACGATCGCGGCGGCCGCCGCCCCGACGCACGCACAAACGCCGACACCGGAGATCATCCTGAAGGTCTCGCATTTTTGGGCTCCGGGCGCGATGGCACCGACCAAAATCATCGGGCCGTGGTGTGACAAGATCAACAAGGACTCCGGCGGTAAACTCAAGTGCCAGATCTATCCGTCGATGCAGCTCGGTGGCACGCCGGCGCAAGCCTACGATCAGGTCAAGGACGGCGTTGCCGACATCGCGTA
>JANXNO010000247.1 GCA_025354075.1 Burkholderiales bacterium
CCATTTTGTGCGTTTATGCCCTTATTGAACGCCATTTCATCGAAAAGCTGTAGGTGGTGTTCAGCGAAAAAAAGCTCATCCGAAGCCAACACAAAACTCGCTAAACTGCGTTCCGTCTTCAATTCCACTGCTGGAAGCTCACTGATGAAACGCATCACACACTTTTTTGCACTCGCCGCCTGCGCCACCGCGCTCGCCGCCGCCGGTGTCACCGCCAACCCGCTGCGCTGGGCCGCTGCGGGCGATCCGCAAACGATGGATCCGCATTCGCAAAACGAAGGCCTGACCAACTCTGTGAACTCGCAGGTTTATGAGTTCCTGATGATCCGCGACAAGAAGCTGCAATACGTGCCGGGCCTGGCAACCGAGTGGAAGCAGATTGATCCGTTGACCTGGCGATTCTTGCTGCGCAAGGGCGTGAAATTTCATGACGGCACGCCGTTCACGGCCGATGACGTGGTGTTCTCGATCGAGCGCGCCAAGCACGCCAATTCACAGGTGCGGATCTACGCGAATCAGTCCGGCACGCCGAAAAAAATCGATGATCTGACCGTTGAATTCAAGCTCACCCAAGTCACGCCGATCTTTCTTGACGCCGTGAATCAGATCATGATCATGAGCAAGGTGTGGTCTGAGAAAAACAACTGCGCCACGCCACTTGACTACAAAAATAAAGAAGAGAAATTTACCTCGCTTAACGCTAACGGCACCGGGCCATATCGCCTGGTCAGCCGCCAACCCGACATCAAGACCATCTGGAAACGCAACGACACCTGGTGGGGCAAGCACGACGGCAACGTGACCTCGGTCACCTACAACTCAATCAAGAACGATTCAACGCGGCTGGCTGCGCTGATTTCCGGCGAAGTTGATTTCATCCTCGATCCACCGCCGCAGGACATGGAGCGGCTGGAAAAAACACCGAACATCAAAGTCATCAACGGTGTCGAAAATCGGGTCGTCTTCATCGGTATGGATCAGGCGCGCGACGAGCTGCTGTACTCCAATGTCAAGGGCAAAAATCCGTTCAAAGACAAGCGCGTACGGCAGGCGATGTATCAGGCCATCGACATCGAAACGATCAAGACGAAATTGATGCGCGGCCAGTCGTTTCCCACCGGCGGCATCACCACCTCGCCGCTGGGGGCGTTCAACGATCCTGCAATTGAAAGACGCCGTCCGTTCGATGTCCCGGCTGCAAACCGGTTAATGGCTGACGCCGGTTATGCGCAGGGTTTCGAGGTGACCATGCATTGCCCGAACAATCGCTATATCAATGACGAAAAGATATGCCAGGCGCTCGCTGCGATGTGGGCGAAGATCAACATCAAGGTCAAGCTTGATGCGCAGCCGCGCGCGATCTATTTCCCGCGTCTCGACAAGCTCGATACGTCGCTCTATATGCTGGGCTGGGGCGGTGCAGTGACCGATGCTGACAGCACGCTCACACCGGTGTTGCGCAACCGCGCGCCAGGCGGCATTGGCGACTACAACTATGGCAATTACAAAAACGCCAAACTCGATGAAGCCGCCGCTGCATCGAGCAAGGAAGCCGATCCAAAAAAGCGCGAAGCGCTGATCAAAACAGCTCTTCTCGCGCACAACGATGAAGTCAATCATTTGCCGCTACATCGTCAGGTGATTCCATGGGCTGCGCGCAGTAACGTGACGGTTGTGCATCGTGCAGACAATTACCTGAGCTACGACTGGATCACGGTGAAATAGTCAGAAGACGCTCAGCTTGCGGGCCGCCCACGGCGGCCTGCGTCATTGGGTGCGCGGTAAAGGGTCGTCGTTCGTCGCCCCCCATCGTTGCCGGTCGCCTCGTGCGGATTTGTACGCAACAGTAGTAGGCAATCCCAGGTTCCGTCGTCATAATCCTTAGCGTCATAGTCCTTCGATCCGCTAAAGATTCTTGTCCATGAACATCTCTTCGCCACTTAAACGCTTGGTCGCCGTCGTGGCCGTGCTCTGCGGACTGTCTGCTTCACCCGGTTATGCCCAGCAGGCGGTGACCGTGGTCGAGTACTACAACAAGACCATCGCCGCCTATTTCTTGACCGGTCGCGCCGACGAACAGTCGTCACTCGACGGTGTCGGAGATTTTCAGCGTACCGGCATGACTTTCACGGCGACCGCCGCTGCAAACGCCTCGGCTGAACAGGATCGGGTCTGCCGCTATCGCATTAGCCTCATCGGTTCGAATTCGAATGTGGCACCGAGTTCGCCATTTTCCTCGCATTTCTACGGCCTCACTACAGACTGCGACACGGTTGCATCCTACAACCTCCCGAACTTCGCAAACGAGGGATTGGACTTCGCCGTGACGCGACCGATCGCGGGCGTCTGCCCCGCATCTGCACCGGTCGGCGTCTACCGTGCACTCCGAAGCTCCTCGCAGGTCAGTGTGCCAAACCACCGCTACAGCGTGGATTTACAAACCTATGACAGCATGCTTGCGCAGGGCTGGAACGGTGAAGGCATCGCATTCTGTGTCCCAAGCGCCACCGCCCCGACCGCACGGCCAGGCTTCGTTGCTTCCAGCAGTGTGCAGGGCGCCTGTGTGTCACCCCGCCCCGGAACGAGTCCGTCCACCGGTCGCGCCTACCCAGACCGGCAGGGGAGCATCAATGATGAATTGAGCTTCGTGCGCGCCTACAGCGATGAGACCTATCTCTGGTATCGCGAGATTCCAAACCTCAGAAGCGCTGGCTTTTCGACCGGTGCGGCCTACTTCGAGCCGCTCAAGTCGCCAGCCGTGACGTTCTCGGGACTCGCCAAGGACAAGACCGGCTTTCACTACAGCCGACCGACATCAGACGTCGAGAACACCAACGCTGGCATCAGCTACGGCTATGGCATTACCTGGTCGTTCATCCGCACTACGCCGCCGCGGCAGTTGTTGGTGGCGGTGGTGTCTCCTGGCTCACCCGCCGATCTCGCCGGTGTGAAGCGCGGTGACAGCGTGCTGTCCGTAGACGGCGTGGATCTCGTCAACAACAGCACTCAGTCCGGCGTGAACGCGCTCAATGCGGGCCTGTTCCCCTCGGCACTTGGGGCCGCGCACACGTTAGTACTGGCACCGGTCAGCGGCGCTAACAAATCGGTTGTGCTGCAATCCGCTCAGTTGACACTGCAACCGGTTCCGGTGAGCGGAACGATCTCTACCGGCACCGGCAAGGTGGGCTATATCGCTTTCACAACGTTCAATTCGTTCGCCTCCGAGGGCGCCATCGCCAATGCAGTCGCCGGCATGAAAGCCGCAGGTGTCAATGATTTGGTGCTAGACCTGCGCTACAACGGCGGCGGCTACTTGTACATCGCCTCGCAACTGAGCTACATGATTGCCGGTCAGGCGCGCACGTCCGGAAAAACGTTCGAACTGTCCAAAACCAATGACAAGAAGCCGTTCGGGCCCGACGAC
>JANXNO010000253.1 GCA_025354075.1 Burkholderiales bacterium
GTGCGAGCCATCGGCGTGGGTGTGGTGAGTGAGCCAATGCATGTTCTGGCCCAGCACCTCTGCTGAATCGTAGCCCAGCATCTGCGCACCGGCGCGATTGATAAACACGCAGAGCCCGTCAAGATCAATACCGAAAATGCCTTCACCTGTGGACTCCAGCAGCAGCCCGAGCTGATCATGCCAGGCGAGCGCATGCGGGCTGCCCTGGGACGGGGTCGACGTCGGAATTTCAGCGGCTTGCGAGTGCATTTCACCGACTTTAGCAAACGTCGCCTCATTCTGTGAAAATTGCCGCATGCTCCTCGACTTTTTCTACCATCTGCGCCATCGCGGCCTCAAACCCAGCACGCGTGAATTCCTGACGTTGCTCGAAGCGTTGAAGGAGGACGTGATTTCGCCGTCTATCGACGATTTCTACTTTCTGTCTAAAGCGACGCTGGTCAAGGACGAAGGCAAGTTTGATCGCTTTGATTTTGCGTTCGCGGAATACTTCAAGGGCGTGGCCGAACTGGTCGATTTGAAGACGGCGATTCCTGACGAGTGGCTGAAGAAAATCCTTGAGAAAACACTGACGCCAGAAGAGCGCGAAAAGCTCAAGGCGATGGACTGGAACGAGCTCATGGAGACGCTCAAGAAGCGGCTCGAAGAGCAGAAAGAGCGGCATCAGGGCGGCAACAAATGGATAGGCACCGGCGGTACCTCGCCGTTCGGCGCGTACGGCGAAAACCCGGCGGGCATCCGCATCGGGCAGGACAAGAGCAGGAATCGCAGCGCGGTGAAAGTGTGGGACGAACGGCAGTTTCGTGATTACGACGACAACGTTGATTTCAACACGCGCAATATCAAGGTCGCGCTGCGTCGCCTGCGCCGCTTCGCTCGTGAAGGTGCGGTCGACGAGCTGGATTTGCCACACACACTGGAAGAGACCGGCAAGAACGCTGGCATGCTGTCAATCCAGATGCGGCCCGAGCGGAGCAACGCAGTGAAGGTGTTGCTGCTGCTCGACATCGGCGGCTCGATGGACGATCACGTTGAGCAGGTGGAGGCGCTGTTCTCGGCGGCGAAAACCGAGTTCAAACGGCTGGAGCATTTTTACTTTCATAACTGTCTGTACGACTTCGTGTGGAAGACCAACCGCCGGCGCACCACCGAGCGCACGCTGACCATGGATCTGCTGCACAAATACGGGCCTGACTATCGCGTGATTTTCGTCGGCGACGCGGCGATGAGCCCTTACGAAATCGAGATGGAAGGCGGCAGCGTTGAATACACCAACAGCGAGACCGGCAAGGTGTGGCTGCAACGCATGACCAATCACTTCAAGCGCGTCGCGTGGCTAAACCCGATGCCACCGCGCTCGTGGGAATACACATACTCCACCGACATCATCAAAAAGATCATGAACGACCGCATGTATCCGACGACGGTGCAGGGGCTTACTGATGCTATGAAGGCGTTGACGAAGTAATTTCCGCCGCCTGTTGATTGCAAATAGTGCAATCAATCATATAATCAGGCTATGAACAGCAAGCAGCGAAAGACGCTGGAATCCATATTCGCAGACCCTGTCAACGGAAATCTCGAGTGGAGTCTGATCGAATCGCTGCTCAAGGCGGTGGGCTGTCGGGTGATTGAGGGCAGCGGCTCTTCGGTGACGTTCGAAAACGATGGTAAACGTGCCTACTTTCACCGCCCGCATCCTGAACGACAGGCGCTGCGTTATCGGGTTCGCGATGCGCGCGAATTTTTGAGAATGATTGGAGTGTCCCCATGAGCAATGCTATGACCTACAAGGGCTTCAGTGCACGTGTCGAGTTTGATGCGGAGGATCGCATTTTCGTTGGACGTATTGCGGGTATTCGCGATGTTGTTGGCTTCCATGCCGGGACAGTTGCCGGACTGGAAAAGGCATTTCATGAAACAGTCAACGACTATGTGAAAGCCTGTGCCGCGCTTGGACAATCGCCGAATAAGCCTGTCAGTGGCAACATGATGTTGCGTGTGCCGACAGACGTACATGCGAGCGCAATTCAGGCGGCTGAGTTGGCGGGCGTCAGTTTGAATCAATGGGCGGCAGATGCGTTGCGCACAGCCGCGCAGCACTGAAGCGGCAGAGCTAAGTTAAAGCTCGGTCCGTACCTGCCAAAGCTCAGGAAACAACACAACATCCAGCACCTTGCGCAGATAGTCGACGCCCGTGGTGCCGCCGGAGCCTATCTTGTGACCGATCATGCGCTCTACGGTAGTGACGTGATTGAAGCGCCAGCGACGGAAGTTGTCCTCTACGTCGACGAGCTTTTCCGCGAGGTAATACATGTCCCAATGCTTCGCGGTGTCGCGGTACACGCTGACCCATGCCGCGAGCACGTCAGCGTTGGGCTGCGGCATTTCATCGAATCGGGTGCGCAGCGCGCTCTCGGCGAGCAACCCGCGTTTGCATAGCGCCTGCAACGCAACGTCGTACAGCGAAGGGCTTTCGATCAACGCTGCCAGCCGCGCATGATGTTCGGGCTGTTCGGCGAACGGTTTGAGCATGTAGCGTTGCCGGTTACCGAGCAGAAATTCAATGGTGCGATATTGCCAGCTTTGAAAGCCGCTGGCGCGACCGAACGCGTCGCGAAACTCAAGGTAATCGGCCGGCGTCATCGTCTTCAACACTTCCCACGCACCGCTCATCTGCTCCTGCGCACGCGAGACGCGGGCGAGCATTTTCATCGCGGGCTCGAAGTTGCCCTCGCCCATGTGCTTGATCGCCCCCGTGAGCTCCTTGATGATCAGACTCATCCACACTTCCTGCACGTGGTGAATGGTGATGAACAGCGATTCGTCGTGCGCCTCGGTGATCGGTGCCTGCGCGCCGAGCAGTTGTTCGATGCGCAAATAGCTTGAATAGCTGAAGCTGTCTTTGAACGACTGGTGTGCGTTTTCGGCACCGGTTTCAACCGCTGCGCTGGCTGCGGCATCGCCACCGAAAGGACAAGTGGCTGCGTTTTTGGCGCTCACGTTACTTTTCCCCTTGCCCGAAATTCTGAGCGTAGATACTCGCGTGACTGCATCACCTCGCGCAAATGCCGCGCGGCCTGCACAACATCATCTTCCGTGACATACAGCGGCGTAAAGCCAAACCGTAAAACATCTGGCGCACGGAAGTCGCCAATCACGCCGCGCGCAATCAGCGCCTGAATGATCGCGTAACCCTCGGCATGACGGAACGAAACCTGTGAGCCGCGAATATCTGCGCCGCGTGGTGTCGCGAGCGTAAGACCGAAGCCAGCGCATTGCGATTCAACTTCTGCGATGAAGCGCTCGGTCAACACAACGGACGCTGAGCGCAATGCATGCATATCGACCGTAAGCCACATGTCGAGCGACGCTTCGAGCGCCGCGAATTGCAGGATCGGCGGCGTGCCCACCGTGAAGCGCTCAATGCCGCGCGTTACCTTGAACAGCGGATCAAACGCGAACGGCGCTTCATGCGCAAACCAGCCAGAAATGGGCGCGCTGGTACCCGCTGCGTCGAGCGTGTCGAGATGACGTTTCGCGGCGAACACGAACGCCGGCGCGCCTGGCCCGCCGTTCACGTATTTGTACGAACAGCCGACCGCGAGATCGGCGTTGCAGGCGTTGAGCTCAACCGGAAAGGCGCACGTCGAATGCGCCAGATCCCACAGCATGAGCGCGCCCTTCGACTGCACGAGCGCGGTGATCGCCTTCATGTCGTAGCGCTCTCCCGTGCGGTAGTCCACCTGCGTGAGCATCACCACGGCTGTGCGTGCGCCGAACGCGGCAATGGTCGATTCCATCTCCGCCCGTTTGACGAACTTAAGCTCAAGCGTGCGTGATGCGAGCAAGTCACGCAAACCCTGCGCGATGTACAGATCGGTCGGAAAGTTGTCGATGTCGGAGATGATGACATTGCGCTCAGGTGCCTTCACCTGCAACGCCAGCGCCGTGAGCAACGATTTGAACAAATTCACCGAGGTCGAATCGCAGGCGATCGCCTCGCCAGCATTCGCCCCGATCAGACGCGCGATCTTGTCGCCACAACGGCGCGGCGCGTTGACCCAGTCGGCCGTGTTCCAAGAACAAATGAGGCCGTTGCCCCACTCCTGTTCGACGGTTTTGGCGACAGCAGCGGCTGTGGCTTTAGGCAACACGCCAAGCGAGTTGCCGTCGAGATAAATCACGCCATCGGGGATGAAAAATTGTTGCCGGTATCCAGCGATGTGGGTTGAGATCATTCGGGCGCATCACTTCGAAAACAGGGCGGTATGATAAGTCGCGGCACGCTCTAACTTTCTGCCGGATAGCGCACAATGCGCAATCGACATAAAGTCCCACCTAGCCTCATTTCATGCGAAACCTTGCCCTGCTCCTCCATCTCTCCGCCGCGATCATCTGGCTGGGCGGCATGGTGTTCGCGCACTTTTGCTTGCGGCCTGCGGTCGCCATGCTGGAGTCGCCGCAACGTTTGAGTTTGATGGTGGCGGCACTGACCCGATTTTTCGCGATTGTGATCCCCGCGATTGCTGTGCTCCTGGCAACGGGCGGGTATCTGTACATGGTTCGCGAGGGACTAGCCGCCCCCATCGGCGTTCACCTGATGGTTGGCATTGGTATTGTGATGTGCGTTATTTTTGGGCACCTGATCTTCGGACCGTTTCGGCGAATGAAGGCGGCGGTCGCGGCGTCAACATGGCCGGTGGCCGCCACGCAGCTTGGCAAAATTCGGGTGTTGGTGCTTACCAACATGGTTTTTGGATTTGCCGCAGTGATCGCCGTTCGGCTGCTTTGATCAACCACCGTAGGCATCAGCTTCTCCGCAAGACGCCGCAAATACACGGGTCGCGCCGTGTTTTAGCCTCAAGTCCACTTGCCGCTTTTAGCCGCGCAACCCCAGTGTGCGTAAGGCTGAGCGCTTAAAAGTCAACGCACGTTTTTGACGCCGAGAATGGTTAGATTCACGTTGCGGCGTCAATGCATTATTGGGGCTAAACGGCCATAAAGCAGACTATCGACGTTTGGCTTGGGTCGCCTATAGCCCTAATGCAGCCGAGCTTTGATCAGAAAGCTTAACCTGCGGATAAGCGAAAAATTACCTAGCGACCAGCCGCGGAAACCGTGAAATGCGGTGCAAACTTGGTCGCAATGATTTCCTGCGTGACCGGACCGACGTGCTTGGCGCGGATGATGCCGTCTTTGTCGATCAGAAACGTTTCCGGTGCGCCGTAAACGCCCCAGTCGAGCGCCGCCTTACCGTCTGGATCATAGGCGGACAGGTTGTAGGGATTGCCCGTTTTGCGAAGCACATCGAGCCCCAGCTCGCGCTTGTCCTTGTAGTTCAGGCCAATGATCGGAACCACCGCCGATTTTTGCAGGGCCATCAAATCGGGATGCTCGTCTTTGCAGTTTGGACACCAGCTCGCCCATACGTTGAACAGCCAGACTTTACCCTTCAAATCGACAGGCGAAAACGTGGCGCTGGCGTTGCCCAGTTGCGCAAGCGTGAAAGCGGGTGCGGGCTTGCCGATCAGCGGTGACGGCACCTCGCGCGGGTCGCGGTAGAGCCCAAAGTAGAGTACGGTGGCAAGCGCGAAGAAAGCGATGGGTAGAAGGAGCTTCTTGTTCATGCCTACTGCTTGAGGGTCTTCGATGCCATCTCGCGGGCCTTCGTTGCGCGTTCAACCGCGGTGGCTGCCTCGGGCGGCATGTAGTTCTCGTCGTGCTTGGCGAGCACCTCTTTCGCGCGGAAAACGCCATCATCGCCGAGCGTGCCCTGCGCGACTACGCCTTTTCCCTCTTTGAACAAATCAGGCAGGATGCCGCTGTACGTCACGGGCACGATCTGCGCGGTGTCGGTCACCCGAAAACTCACGTTGATGCCTTCGCGCTTGACGCTACCCACCTCCACCATGCCGCCGAGGCGGAAGGTGCGACCGGTCGGCGCTTCTTTGGCGGTAATTTGTGACGGCGTAAAAAAGAACACCAGGTTCTGATTGAACGCGGTGAGCACGAGTGCAGTGGCGACGCCGAGCACGCAAAGTCCGCCAAGGATGAGCGCGAGACGTTTTTGCTTAGTGGTCATGATTTTCGTGCGATGCATTGAGTGCATTGCTTCGAGCCCGGTTGAGCATCACAAGTTCCGCGATCACGGCAATTGCCAGCGCGCCATAGCTGCCCCAGACGAAAAAACCCCGTCCACCCATATCCCAAAACGCACCCCACGAATCCCACATCATTTGATGGCCTCCTTAAGCCACGACGCCTCGCGTTCGCGTTCGATGACCTGGGTGCGCAGGCGGTGCAGCGCGGCGGCGATGGCATACGCCCAAAACGCAAAGGTCATCACCATCATCGCTGTCAGCATGGTCGCCGCCATCGACGAACTACCGGGCCGCACGCTGGATCCCTGGTGCAGGGTGTTCCACCATTTCACACTGAAATAAATGATAGGCACGTTGATCGCACCGACCAGCGCGATAAGAGCCGACGCGCGGTCGCCCTTCTTTTTGTCGTCAAACGAAGCGGCCAGCGCCATGTAACCGACATAAAGAAAAAACAGGATCAGGGTGGAGGTGAGTCGCGCGTCCCACACCCAGTAGGTGCCCCAGGTGGGGCGGCCCCACAGCGAACCGGTGACCAGCGCGACCACCGCCATCATCGCCCCCGTGGGTGCCAGCGCATGGCTCATCATGAACGACAGCCGTGTGCCAAGCACGAGGCCGGTGCCCGACCAGAACGCCATCGCAAGATAGATCACCATGGCCATCCATGCGGCGGGCACGTGAATGAAGATGACGCGGTAGACCTCGCCTTGCTGCGCATCCGTAGGCGCTACGAAAAACCCGATGTACAGACCGACGGCGGTCAACACAGCAGCGATCACCCAGCACAGTTTTTCGAGCTTACCAGCGAGCGGAAAGAACGCGGCGGGCGAGGCGTAACGCCAGAACCAGCGGCCTGCAAATTTGTCGTGGGATTGTGATTCGGTGCGGGCCACGGCGAGTCGGTACTAATCGGTACTTATTTTTAGGGCAGCAGCGGCTGCGAGTGGGCACAATGCTAGTGCAAGCAGCATGAAAGCCGCCTGAAGTGCCAGCTCGGCGGCGGGGGACTCGCCGTAGAGCACTTTGAGTGCCGCGCTCGCGCCGAAAATCAGCGTGGGAATGGTCAGCGGCAGCACCAGCACGGCGGTGAGGATCGCACCGCCGCGCGCGGAGACCAGCAGCGCCGCAGCGATGGAGCCCACGAGCAGAAGTGTCGGCACCGCCATCAACACATTAAGTGCGAGCATGCCTGCCACGTCATACGGCAGTGCGTAAAACAATGCGAACACGGGTGTGACGGCGGCAAGCGCCACGCCGAGCGCGAGCGACAGGGCCGCTACCCGGGCAAGGATCAACGCGGCTAGTGGCTCGGGCGAGGTGAGCATCAATTCAAGCGATCCGTCACGCGCGTCTTCGTCAAACAATCGCGGTAGCGAGAGCATCGCGGCCAGCAGCGCGCCGACGAAGATGACGCCGATGCCGATCAATTTGAGCTTCTCCGACTCACTCCCGACAGCAAACGGAAACAGCGAGCAGACAATCAGGAAGAACATCAGCGGATTTGCCCAGTCGCTCTTGCGCCGCGCGAACAGTTGCAGCTCGCGACGGAACACAGCGGACGTCGCGCTGCGCAGACTCACAGCGCCACCTCTTGGGTGTTTGCAGCGTCGATTGCAACCGCCTGATGTGAGGTGTAAATCACCAGCCCACCGGCAGCGAGTTCGGCGCTGATCAGCGCGGCGAGTTGCGATTGTGTATCCACATCGAGCGCGACAAACGGTTCATCCAGCAGCCAGGCGCGACGACCGGGACCGCCCGGGCTGGCATCAAGCAGCAGGCGCGCCAGCGAGCAGCGTTTGCGCTGGCCCTGCGACAAGGTGCCAAAGCGACGATTGACCAGCAGCTTCACGCCCAATGCCGTGAGCGCGAATTCGATGGCCGGTACTGACGAATCGAGCCCCGCCAGCGCTGCGGCGTAGGTAAGATTTTCGCGCACGGTGAGTGCTTCGTTGAAGGCGTTGGTGTGCCCGACAAAACAGGCGGCTTCTGCAGCCGTTGTCGGAGCTTCGGGACCGTGCCATACCGCGTGCCCGTCGGACGCAGCCGCAAGCCCCGACAGAATGCGCAACAGCGTGGTTTTGCCCGCGCCGTTGGCACCCGACACGCGCAGCAGCGTGCCCGCTTCGGCAACGAACGACACGCCGGTGAACACTGTGCGCCCGCCCCGTTCGGCTGCGAGTGCGTCTACGGTCAATCTCATGACACTGCGCGCACCTTGTACGCCGTCCACGCTGACGCGAGGGCGACGATGCACGAGAGATAGCCAACCGCTTCATAGCCGACGAGCTGACCACTGCTGCTGGTGGTCAGCATCGCGCCGCCGATGAGCGCGGCGAGTCCGGTGAACAGGTTTTGCACCGCCGAATTAAACGACATCAAACGACCGCGCAGTTGCGGCGTGCTGGCCGACGAGACGAGCGCTGTGGACGGCACAAACCGCCCGCTGACAAAAATAAAGAACAGCGCCGACACCCCGAGCTGCAACGGCAAACTCACGCCCAGCTGATGTGTGATCAGCACCATCGGAATGATCGACAACAGCACCAGCCAGTAGTACACCTTTGCTCGCTGGAAGCGGTCTGACATGCTGCCAAACAAGGGACGTGTGAACAGCGTGATGGCACCGCCGACCAGGTAAAAATAGGCGAGCTGCAATTCGCTCATGCCTTCGTTGGATACCCGCGACGCCGCGATGTACGGGATCACCATCATGCCCGACAACGTCAGCAGCGCGGAGGTGGCAAACGCCCACCAGTGGTTGGGTACACGAAACAACTCAGCATAGCCCTTCCACAGGCTCACCGGCCCACCCGCGCGGATGTGTCCGCGCATCGACGGCACCAGCCGGGTGGCAACCCCAAACAACACGCAGCAAGCGCCCGCCAACGCGAAGAAGGGAATGTGCCAACCGCCATGACTCGCCACGTAAATCGACAGCGGCACGCCAAGTACTGCGGACAGTGAAAACGACAGCATGACCAGGCCCATGGCGCGACCCCGACGCTCATCGGGCACCATGTCACCCACGATTGAAAACGCAATCGAGCCCTGCACGCCGCCGAACAGCCCGGCCACCGTACGTGCGACAAGCAAGGCAACATAGCTCGGTGCCAGCGCGCAGCCGAGCGTGCCGACGATTAGTCCCACATAGACAAACAACAGCGCGCGCTTGCGGTCAAAACGATCCGCGATGGAGGCCATGAGCAGCGACGACAGCGCAGCGGCGAACGCGTACACAGACACCAGCAGACCAAACTCTGAGGTGGTGATGCCGAACTCGCGAACCAGATGCGAAGCCAGCGGCATCATGATCATGAAATCAAGAATGTTGGTGAAGCTCATCAGCGTGAGCACGATGAGAATCTGACGTTCGCGGCGGGGATCGAGCATGGACATCAATAAAAAGAGGCGCTGCGGATAGCAAGCGCCCCTTTGGAATAATGCTTCATTTTACGGCGATGCGACAATGCTTTGAGCGGGGACACAGATCAGGCGGCGCACTAGCCCATGGCCCCCGTCATTTAGTTTTGCTGAAATCACCCGCTGTGAAGGACGACATTTCTTGCGGCTGGATGTATTTTTTAATCACGGCATCGAAGTCAGACTTTTTCAAGGCGCGGATTTTCGATTCCCATTCGTCGACAGTAGCAAAGGTGCGATCCGCATCGGCCAACGTCACCAATTGCGCGGCAACGGTCGCGTCCTGTGAACGTGCGACCGCGCGCTGGTCGAGCAGCGACTGCCGTTGCAGCGCGAACTCTTCCTCCGTCAGTGCGCCGTCCAGCAGCAGCTTGAGTTCGTCCTTGAGTGACGCTTCGGCCTTCGCCGCATTTTGTGGATTGGCAATGAAGCCGAATGTCCACGTCGCGTTATCCGAAAACACAGGCACCGCCAAATAGCTAAAAACGTCATAGCTAAGGCCTTCTTTTTCGCGAACGCGCAGCCACAGCCGCGCGCCGCCCGAACCACCGACAATGAAGTCGGCCAGCATCAATGCGGGGTAATCGCTGGCCTTGTCGCTTAGCGGAAAGGCGACACGCGTCATGTAGGTTGCGTTCTCTTTGTCGGGGGTTGCGATGCGCTCGGACTTCACCGGCACCGGTCGGTGTTCGCGGTTGACGCGCACGTACGGCGTGGGCCGCTTGCTGTCGGCAAACGCCTGTGTAATCGCGGCCTTCGCAGAGGGCACGTCAAAGTCGCCAACAATCGCGATTTCGGCATGGTTGAGCCCGCGCATGGACGCGGCAAAGCGCAGCACCTGGTCGCGAGTCACGGCCTTGATCGCCGCAATATGCTCGGCAAGTGTTGCCACGTAGCGCCAGTCGCCCGGTGGGTAGGACGAGAAATGCCTTGCCATGGCCAGTTGCGCAACACTGTCCGGGTCTTTAGCCGACTCTTCCAGACCGGTGATGATTTCTTTACGCACGAGCTCAAGCTCTTGCGCTGGAAAATTCGCACCGGCGTACACCTGGCCTACAAATCGCAGCAACTCGTCGAGGTATTGCCGTTTGGTTTGAAACGATCCGCCGCCCAGCCCGATGCCACCACTGGCGCGCAGCGCGTCCAGGCGGTCACGAATTTGCTCACGACTCAGCCCGACCGCGCCCCGCATCAAAACAGCATTGGCGATTTCGTCCACCGCGTTTTTGCCCGCAAGCGACTTTGTGTCGCCATAGCCCACGCGCAATGCCACCTGCACGGTGCTGCCGCGCGTCTTTTTAGAAAGTAACACCACCTTCATGCCATTGGCCAGATTGAAACGCTCCACGCGCTGTTCAAGATGGGTCGGCGTCGGCTCAAACACTTCACCTTCAATCATGCTGGCGTCGCCCTTGTAGTCGCTCAGCAGCGTTGCCAACTCAGGTCGTGCGGGCATGTCGGCACGATCCGGTTTTTCAGTCGGGATAAAGCGCCCCAGCGTACGGTTTTGCACCTTGAAATACGCTTTCGCGACGCGGGTCACGTCGGCCACCGTTACCTGGGCCAGCCGATCACGCTGATAGAAAAAAAAGCGCCAGTCGCCGACGGCCACCGCTTCCGACAGGGCCAGGGCAAATCGCCCGGAATCGGACACGGTTTGATCGTACGCCTTGGCCACTTGCAGCTTCACGCGCGCGAGCTCAGCCTCGGTAAAAGGCTTGCTGCCTGCCGATTCAATGGTTGCCAGCATGACCGCACGCGCTTTTTCGAGCGATTGCGCCTTGTTCAGGTTGACCCAAAATCCGGACAAGCTGGGATCAAACATGGCGTCGCTATCCACATCCACGCCGACCGCAAGCTTCGCGGGCACCAGCGCCTGATACAACCGACCGGACGGCTCAATGGTCATCAAATTCATAAATATTTGCAACGCCGCAGAATCGGCATGCGCCGCCGAAGGCGTGCGGTACACAGCAAACAAAAATTGGCTATCACCGACCCGGCGAACGGTGACTTCACGCTCGCCGTCCTGAGTCGGCTCCACCGTCCACAGCTTGGGCAGCGTGCGGGTTGGTTTTGCGATTTTTCCGAAATTTTCTGCGATCAGTTCGAGCGTTTTTTCGCGATCAAATTTACCGGCGACCAGCAGCACCGCATTGTCCGGCTGATAGTAGGTGCGGTAGAACGCACGCAGATTTTCGATGCCGACATTTTCGATGTCAGAGCGATTGCCGATGGTTGAATTGCCATAGTTGTGCCAGGCAAACGCACTGGCGTATACCTTTTGCGAAAGCGTGCCCTGCGGGCGGTTTTCGCCCATTTCGAACTCGTTTCTCACCACGGTCATTTCAGTGTCGAGTTCCTCGCGCAGCAAGTTCGAGTTGACCATGCGATCCGCCTCCATTTCTAAGGCCCACGTCAGATTGGCATCCGACGCGGCGAAACTCTCGTAATAGTTGGTGCGATCAAGCCATGTAGACGCGTTGTTGATGAAGCCGCGGTTGGCCATGTCCTGCCAGAGTTTTGGGTACTTCGGCGTTGATTTGAACAGCATGTGCTCGAGCAGATGCGCCATCCCGGTTTCACCATAACCCTCGTGTCGCGAACCCACAAGATAGGTAATGTTCACCGTCACCTTCGGGTTTGATGCATCGGGGAACAGCAGCACGCGCAAGCCGTTAGCTTTAAGCGTGAACTCGCTGATGCCCTCCACCGAGGGGCCAGCGTCGAATGCTGCGTTCAGCGGTTGTGCGAGCGCCGCACCATTGGCAAACAAAAGCGAGAGGGCGGCGACACGAAGCCACTGCATGAAAGAGACGGGCATAGATAAAAAATCTCGGGAGGTACAACGAACAGGAGCGTAATCCATGTGCCGAAGCAGACACCGACTTCGCTGTCATTTTGATTCTGTGCAGACGCGAATGTTGGCAAAGCAGCCGCGACCAGACAGAAAATCAAACGCGAAAAAGTGCTGCAACGTAGGTTGAAACTTGACGCAATTTTTCTTACAACTTTCCCCTGCGAAGCCCATTCTACCTGGGCTAACAAGCATTTTTTCGGAAACTCGACTCTATGCTTTTTAATGATGTAGCCCCATATTTTATGGGGAATGAGCAAAAAAGCTGATACAGAAAAACGATCGCAAACCCGTCGCAGCCGCGCATGCTGAATTAACCGCTGTTTTCGGCCTGAATGGCCCACAGCCGGGCGTACAGGCCCTGTGCAGCAAGAAGCTCCGCATGCGTGCCGCGCTCCGCGATGCGCCCCGAGTCCATCACCAGGATGCAGTCGGCGTCAACGATGGTTGAAAGGCGGTGCGCGATGATCAGCGTGGTGCGCTCACGGCTGACCGCACGAATTTCGGCCTGAATCGCCTTTTCACTCTCCGAATCCAGCGCGGAGGTGGCCTCGTCGAACACCAGAATCGCCGGGTTTTTGAGCAACGCACGGGCGATAGCAACGCGCTGTTTTTCGCCGCCGGACAATTTGAGTCCGCGCTCACCGACCGGCGTCTGCAATCCCTGCGGCAATTTCTCGATGAACTGGTCGAGTCGTGCGGCGCGAATCACTGCGTTGAGCTGCTCGTCGGTCGCGGTCGGGAAGCCATAGCGCAGATTGAATTCAAGTGAATCGTTGAATAACACCGTGTCCTGCGGCACGATGCCGATGGCCGCACGCAGGCTCGCTTGCGTATAATCGCGAATGTCATGGCCATCGACGCGAATCACGCCGCTAGTGACGTCGTAGAAGCGAAACAGCAGCCGAGCCAGCGTGCTTTTGCCGCCACCGCTGGGGCCTACCACCGCGTACGTCTGACCAGCGGGAACGCGAAAATCCACGCCTTGCAAAATGATGCGATCCGGGTCATAGGCAAAGCGCACGTCGTCGAACACCACCTCGCCCGCCACCGATCCGTCAGCACCCAATGCCGTTGCGTTGGGTCGATCCGCAACCTCTTGATGCTCGTTCATCAAACCAAACATGCGCGCCATGTCGGTGAACGACTGGCGAATTTCGCGATAAATCACGCCGAGAAAATTGAGCGGCGCATAGAGTTGAATCAAAAATGCGTTCACCAGCACCAGGTCGCCCACCGTCATCTTGCCGGCAATCACACCATCAATGGCGCGCCACATCACAAGGCTCGCCCCGGCGGCGATGAACAGACTTTGCCCGAGGTTCAGCAGCGACAGTGAAGTCTGCGAGCGCACTGCGGCACGCTCCCAGTTTTGCAGGCTTTTGTCGTAACGCTCCGCTTCGAAACGCTCATTGCCGAAATATTTGACCGTCTCGTAATTGATCAGGCTGTCGATAGCTTTCGAGTTCGCTTTTGAATCGAGCTCGTTCATTTCCTTGCGAAAAGCAGTGCGCCACTCTGTCACGGTGATGGTGTAGATGATGTAGCCGATTAGCGTGATCAGCGTGATGGTGACGAACGACCAGTCGTAGTTCCACGCGAGGATACTGGCGACCAGCGCGAGCTCAATCAACGTTGGCAGAATCGAAAACAGCAGATAGCTGATGAGGGAGGAGATGCCGCGCGTGCCGCGCTCAATGTCGCGCGTGAGTCCACCGGTTTGTCGCGCGAGATGGAAGCGCAGAGACAATCGGTGCAGATGCTCGAACGTCTCCAGCGCGATGCGGCGCACAGTGCGTTGCGTCACTTTGGCGAAGAAAAATTCACGCAGC
>JANXNO010000255.1 GCA_025354075.1 Burkholderiales bacterium
GCCCGTTTATTGACGACGACCCCCCAAGGCCGCGACCGCGCGGCCAGTAGACCTTCCGGTCGTTCATGTTCGGATCAGGCTCGGTGTAATAACCGTAGTTGTAAACCGGGTGGAACATCGTTTTGGCATAGCCAATCGGTATGTGAATCCACAGGTAATTGTCTTTCGGCCCGGCTTCAAGCAAACACACCGAATTGCGTCCGTCTTCAGACAAACGATTAGCGAGCACGCAGCCAGCGGTGCCTGCGCCGACGATGATGTAATCAGGGTTCATGGCGATTCCGCGCGCAGATTTAGGCGCATAAACAGCACGTCAGGTTCAGGATTGAGGGTGCATCGCGTGGTTTCAACAAACCCTAGCGAACGATACAGTGCAATGGCGATGGGCATACGCTCGCGCAGCGTATCGAGTTTCATTTCAGCATAACCTGAAGCACGCGCAAGATTGATGGCCGAGCGCGCAAGTTTGCCGCCCAGCCCCTGGCCCTGCGCGGCAGGCTCAACCCACAGGCGCTTTATTTCACAAACCGTGCCGTCAAGCGGGCGTAAGGCAATCACGCCGGCTGGCTCGGCTGAATGCTCAAAATTTGCCAGCGAGAGCGCGCCGTCCGGAGCGACATACTTCGCTGCCAACTCGGCCAACTCGGCTCCAGAATTCTGAAAACATAAATTGGCTCCGGAGCACTGCGCATATCGCCGCATCAGGCTCCGGGCATGGGCAATATCTTGGGCCGGAGTGGCTAGCGAAATCGACATCATGACTTGGCTTCGGGGCAGGCTCCAGTCGTGACTTCCGAGCCTGATACCTGCGCCTTCAACTCTTCCAGCTTCGAGAGTATCGCCTGCGTCGGCTCACGTAGCACCAGCGCGTGCATCAGCACGATCTGTTCGCGTTGTCGGTAGGTTGCCGTCTTCACGCCTTTTGCTTTGAGCTCGGCCAGACGCGCATCGGCCCCTTCCTTGTTGCGGAAAACGCCGAGCGAGATTGCGAAGTTCCACGGCCCTGCTTCGAGCACGATGGCACTGTCGGTTACGTTGAGCTTTTTGAGATCTGCCATGGATCGATCAGCCGCTGTACGACTGGCTTTGGGCGGGATGTATACCCAGTGCTCAGCGGTCACCTCCATCCGCCGGGACGTCATGGTGCGACCGAGCACCAATGGCTCCAGAAGCTTGGTCGCTTTCACTCGATCAGCCTCGGACAAAGGCCCCCATTCTGCACACGCCAAGGTCAGCTGCGCCACTTTCGCAGGCCCCAATTTGGCAACCTGTTGCGCAGTGAGCGACTTGACCTGTTCCGCATTAAACGGCTTGTAACGGTCTGCGGTTGCCTGTGCGGCGCTGTTCATGCGGTCAACGTAGGCATAAGCGAAAAGCGCGGCGTTCGCCAACAGCAAAAATATAAAGAGTTTTTTCATCAAGCGCGTAGCGGGAAATCAGCCGCTGATTCTGCCAGCAAATACACCCCCTCCAGCACCAGCGAATCAATCACCGCGTTGCCCGCCGGCAGATGCGCCAGCAGACGGTACGCGCTGCCGCCGGTCAGGATGATTCTCGGCACCTGCGTTATGCCACGTTCACGCAGGCGTTGCGCCAGACGGGCCTGCCCGTGTTCAATTGCGCCCACCATCGCGTCAATCGCGCCCGTGGCCAGCGCGTCACGCGTATTGGTGGGCTGCGCAGTCCATTCCCCCGCATCCACTGACAATGCAGCGGTATTGCCGGCCAGCCCACCGAGCATGGCGTGATAACCGGCGACGATGGCACCACCCAGAAATTTGCCGCGCTCGTCCAACTGATCGACCGTCAGTGCCGTGCCTGCGCAAGCCACGATGCATGGAGCGAGGCCGCGCTTCCATGCCGCTACCGTCGCCGCCCAGCGGTCGGTCCCGAGGCGCGTCGGGTCGTCATAGCTGTTCAAGACGCCACAAGCGGTTGCACTGGATGCGACCCAACTCAATGGCAGGTTCAAGGCGGCGCATTGACGCTCGATTCGATCTTTTGATGCGGCATTGGCAACGTGGCTGCCGACCACGCGCGTTGGTGCGTGCCGATCAAGACCAGCGCGCTCTACAAAATACTCGATCTCCGCGAGAAAGATGGCACCACGCGACACGATTCGGCCGCCATCAAAGTTGGCCCACTTGAGCCGGGTGTTACCAATGTCAAGGACTAACAGCACGTAGCGTTACCTCTCCTGAAACCAAAGTGTGCAAACCGCGCTCGCTTTCTATCACTAACGCGCCGCGCTCGGTAATCGATCGTATATGGCCTGAAACAACCTCTCCGTCGGGAAGCCGCGCCGCGACCCGATTGCTGGCGTACGCGCAGCGCGCCCACCATTGATCCTGAAAGCCCGCAAAACCGTCCCGCCCAAATCGGGCAAGTCCGTGCTCCAGAGCGACCAGAACGCGCGTTAGCACTTCATCGCGATGATTTTGTGTTTCAGTCCAGACGTCGAGCCCCATGCCCGGCAGCGCATCCGGCATTAACGCAGCCAGCGGCGTTTGCAAGTTGATGCCGATACCCATCACCGCCGTGCGGGTGCCGCCTGGGCTGGCGACTGTTTCGATCAGGATGCCGCCCAGCTTGTACGCCGCATCGATCAGAAGATCATTGGGCCACTTCAGGCTCAGCCGATTCGCGGTTGCCGCGCTGAGCACTTCGGTCAGTGCATCGGCGACCATCACGCCCACGGCCAGACTAAGCCCGTCCAGTGGACATCGCTGCGCAAACCGCCAAGCCACACTGCACAGTAACGCGGCCCCGGTTTCCGCATGCCACGACCGACCTCGCTGACCACGGCCCGCACTCTGTCGATCCGCCACCAGCGCAACGCGGTGACAGTTTTGCATCGCCGACCACTGCAATAGCCGTGTGTTGGTGGAGTCGATGGTATCGACCCGATGAATGGTGAAGTCGGTCATGTCAGCAATATTCTTTCAGAGCAGGGTTTCACATTGCTTGCGGCAACCTTACAGCGGGCCTTTTTTGACGTGAGTGATATCCCCTACTTGCCCCAGTCTTATATAAGACCTAAACTCACAACATTCCCGACTCTGCGGTCGGTTTTGTTTATTGTGCGGTGCATGGCTGATAAATTGCGCGAGTGCAATCAGGCACCGAGGAGGAACCCCAAACCATGTCCGCCCCATCCGCGAAGGCCGCCGCCGACACGTTTCCGCGCCTGCTGTTAAAGCATGCGTATGAACGCCCCGATGCGCCTGCCCTGCGCGAAAAGTATCTGGGCATCTGGCAAACCTGGTCGTGGGCCGAAACCGCCGCTGAAGTGCGGGCGATGGCGTCGGGCCTTGCAGCACTCGGCTTCAAACGGGGCGACAATCTGGCGATCATTGGCGACAACCGACCACGCCTTTACATGGCGTTTGCAGCGGCTCAATCGCTGGGCGGCGTGGCGGTGCCGATGTATCAGGACGCGGTTGCGGTGGAGATGATGCACGTCCTCGACGACGCCGACATCCGTTTTGCCATCGTCGAAGATCAGGAGCAGGTCGACAAGCTGCTGGAGGCACGCGAATCACGCCCGCAGATTGAACACATTATTTTCGAAGACCCGCGCGGGCTGCGCAGCTATAACGCGCCAGGGCTGACGAGCCTTGAGGCGTTGCGCTCAGCGGGTGCTGCGTTTGATAAGGCGAATCCGCAGCGCTACGACCAGGAAGTCGCGCTCGGCAACGCGACCGACGTGTCGGTGATGCTCTACACGTCCGGCACCACGGGCAAGCCGAAGGGTGTGTGCCAGAGCCATCAAGCGTTCATCACGGCAGCGCAGGGCGGCGTGCAGTTCGACAAACTGGTTGCGACCGACAACGTACTCTCGTATCTGCCAATGGCTTGGGTGGGCGACCATCTGTTCAGCTATGCGCAGTTTCTGGTCGCAGGTTTCACGGTCAATTGCCCGGAATCGGCAGAGACCGTGATGACCGATCTGCGTGAAATTGGTCCCACCTATTACTTCGCTCCACCGCGCGTGTTTGAGAGCCTGCTGACGAGTCTCTCTATTCGCATGGAAGACGCGAGCAGCATCAAGCAGCGCCTGTACAACGCGTTCATGAAAGTCGCGCAGCGCTGCGGCTCGGACATTCTGAATGGGCAAGCAGTGAGCAGCAAAGACCGCCTGCTATATGCGTTGGGCAATGTGTTTCTGTACGGGCCGCTGAAAAATACGCTCGGCATGAGTCGCATTCGCGTGGCGTACACCGCAGGCGCGGCAATCGGCCCTGACCTTTTCCGTTTTTACCGCTCCATTGGTATCAATCTGAAGCAACTGTACGGCTCCACCGAGACTTGTGCCTACGTCTGTTTGCAGCCAGACGGGGAGATCAAGTTCGACAGCGTAGGCAAAGCTGCACCGGGTGTTGAGGTGAAAATTGCCGACAACGGTGAGGTGCTGGTACGCGGCGCGATGGTGCTCAAGGAATATTACAAACGCCCCGACGCTACTGCGGAATCCATCGACAGCGCGGGCTATTTTCATACCGGCGACGCTGGTGTGTTTGACAGCGACGGACACCTGAAAATCATTGATCGTGCCAAAGACGTAGGCCATCTCTCCAGCGGCGAAATGTTCGCGCCGAATTACATCGAGAACAAGCTCAAATTCTTCTCGCACATCAAGGAAGCCGTGTGCTTTGGCCATGATCGCGATCATGTGGTCGCCTTCATCAACATTGACTTGACGGCGGTGGGCAACTGGGCTGAGCGACGCAATATTGTGTACTCCGGCTACATCGATCTCGCGGGCAAAGACGAGGTCGTCGCGCTGATCAAGGATTGTGTGGAGAAGGTCAACGCGGAGCTAGCCAGTGAGGGCGAGTTGGCAAGTTCACAGATCGAACGCTTCCTGATTCTGCACAAGGAGCTTGATCCTGATGATGACGAATTGACGCGGACACGCAAAGTGCGTCGCGGATTCATCGCCGAAAAATACGAGCCGTTGCTCGGTGCGCTGTATTCCGGAAAAACCGTTCAGCACATCGAGACACAAGTGAAATTCGAAGATGGCAGAACGGGCAGTATTTCTGCTGATGTGAAGATTGCCGATGCAAAGCGTTTGCCTGCTGTACGTAAGGCAGCAGCATGAACGGAGCACGAAAAATTGGTGACGTAATTCTCAAGGTTGACAATATCTCTTTGCGTTTCGGTGGCGTTAAAGCGTTGACGGATATTTCGTTCGATGTGCGCGAACATGAAATTCGCGCCATCATCGGCCCGAATGGTGCGGGCAAAAGCTCGATGCTGAATGTCATCAATGGTGTCTACACGCCGCAAGAGGGCAGCATCACTTTTCACGGCGAACAACGGCGCGACATGAACACGCATCAAGCGGCTGAGAACGGCATTGCTCGCACGTTCCAAAACATCGCCCTTTTTACCGGCATGACGGTGCTCGACAACATCATGACCGGGCGCAATCTGAAGATTAAATCGACCTTCATCGAACAGGCGTTCTGGTTTGGGCGGGCGCGTCGCGAGGAAATCGAAAACCGCAAGAAAGTTGAAGAGATCATCGACTTTTTGCAGCTGCAATCGGTGCGCAAAACTCCGGTAGCGCGCTTGCCCTACGGCATTAAAAAACGCGTGGAACTTGCGCGCGCCCTAGCGGCGGAGCCGACCATGCTGTTGCTGGACGAACCGATGGCCGGCATGAACGTGGAAGAGAAGCAGGACATGTGTCGTTTCGTGCTCGACACCAACGATCAGTTTGGAACGACCATCGTGCTGATCGAACACGACATGGGCGTAGTAATGGACATTTCAGATCGCGTGGTGGTGCTCGACTACGGCAAGAAAATTGGCGATGGCACGCCCACGGAGGTTCGCAACAACCCGGACGTGATCAAAGCTTATCTGGGAGCGCATTGATCATGGATATTGAAGCACTCAAATACTTCATCACCGTGCTCGCCGCGGGCCTACTTACGGGTGTGATGTACGCACTCGTGGCGCTAGGTTTTGTGTTGATTTACAAAGCTTCCGGCGTGTTCAATTTTGCGCAGGGCGCGATGGTATTTTTTGCGGCACTCACGGTTGCGGGGTTGAACGAAAAGTTCGGCATTTCGCTTTGGCTTGCGGTGCCCATCACGATTGTGGTGATGGTCGCTCTGGGGTTTTTGACCGAGCGCATAGTGCTGCGGCCGCTGGTGAATCAGCACGAAATCACCCTGTTCATGGCGACCATTGGCCTCACGTTTTTTATCGAAGGGTTCGCGCAACTACTCTGGGGTTCAAACGTGCGGACGCTCGATTTAGGCATTCAGGATGTGCCGTTTGACTGGTTGATTCAGAACACGGGCATTTTGATTTCGCAATTTGACGTCATCGCGGCCGTGATATGCGGCGTACTCGTTGGCACCCTGGCGCTGCTGTTCAATAAAACCAAAATTGGTCGTGCGCTTCGCGCGGTGGCTGACGATCATCAAGCAGCGCTAACGGTGGGCATTCCGCTACAACACGTTTGGGGCATCGTGTGGGCCGTAGCAGGCTTTGTGGCACTGGTGGCGGGCCTGCTTTGGGGCTCACGCAACGGCGTGCAGTTTGCGCTGACGTTTGTGGCGTTGAAGGCGCTGCCGGTGTTAATTCTCGGCGGCTTCACTTCGGTTCCGGGCGCAATTGTCGGTGGCTTGATCATCGGCGCGTCGGAGAAGCTCGCGGAGGTGTATCTCGGGCCGTACGTTGGCGGCGGTATCGAAGGCTGGTTCCCTTACGTGCTGGCACTGTTGTTCCTGCTGGTGCGGCCTGAAGGGTTGTTCGGCGAAAAAATCATCCGGCGTATCTAGGAAAAGCACATGATCTACCG